>JABHAA010000150.1 GCA_018674495.1 Rhodospirillaceae bacterium
CTGAGAGAGCCGGATGGTGCCGAGGCTGCCATTGTTGGAGACAAACACCCGGATCGGCAAATTGCGCTCGACCGCGATGGAAAACTCAAAACCGGTCATCTGAAAGCCGCCATCGCCGACAAAGCAGATCACCTGGCGGCCATCAGCGCGCAGCCCTGCTGCCACCGCGCCCGGCACCCCCATACCCATGGCGCCGGCGACGGCGCCGATGAATTGGTGGCTAGTCTTGAACGGGAACAGGCGGTGCACCCAGGTGGAAAAATTGCCCGCATCCAGGGCGATGGAAGCATCGTCGTCGACGACCTCGCCCAGATGGGCCAGCAGGTTCCCGAACACCAGGCCGTCGTCCGCGAACTTGGGCTCCCAATCCGCAAATTGGGCCGCCAGCCCGTGCGCCGTTTCGATCCAATCGGCGCGGCCCGGGGGCGGCGCGGGCGCGTTGACTTCGGCCATCGCACGCAAGGTGGATGTGGCGTCGGCTGCAACGCTCAATTCGGTTTCGAAGACGCGGCCAAGGTGGTGCGGATCGGGATAGATATGGATCAGGTCCTGGGCCGGTTTCGGCGCCGCCGGAATCTCAAATCCTTGGCTTGTCACGTCGCCGAGCCGGGCGCCGATGGCAACGATGAGATCTGCCTTGTTAAGGGTGTCCTTGAACACAGCCGGCATGCCGAAGGCCAGGTGGCAACTGAAATTGGGATGCCGGTTATCGAACAAATCCTGATGGCGGAACGAGACCGCCACCGGCACGTTCCAAGCCTCGGCCACCGCCGCCAATGCGGCGCGCCCCTCGGCCCCGCCGATCTGGTTGCCGGCGATGATCAGCGGCCGCTCCGCCGCTGCCAGGCGCTCGCAGATTTCCGATATCTCATCAGCGCGGGGGCGCGCCATCGGCAAGGGGCTGGGGGCCAGGGCGGCTGTCTCGGTTTCGTCGGTGAGCATGTCTTCGGGCAACGAGACGACCACCGGGCCCGGCGTGCCCGATCGAGCGATGTGAAAGGCGCGGCGCACGGTTTCGGCCAGCTTATCGGCGTCCTCCACCTCGACCACCCATTTCGCCATGCCGCCATACATCAGCCGGTAGTCCACATGCTGGAAGGCTTCGCGGCCCAAATCAGCGCGCGCCACCTGGCCGACAAACAAGACCAGCGGCACCGCGTCCTGCTGGGCCACATGGATGCCGATGGAGACATTGGTGGCGCCGGGCCCTCGGCTGACGCAGGCAACCCCGGCGCGGCCCGTGATCTTGGCATCGGCGACCGCCATGAAACCGGCGCCGCCTTCCTGGCGGGCCACCACCACATCGATGCCGGACGCATCATAAAAGGCGTCGATCACTGCCAGGTAGCTTTCGCCGGGCACGCAAAAGACCCGGTCGACGCCGTGTAATCCCAGAGTTTCAACGAGAATTTGCGCCGCTTTTGCCATGATTGCCCCGATCCCGATACCGTAGTTTTCAACAAACAAACCTCTAGGCTTTTTTGCGATTCGGAACAAGCGCCTTGCGGAAAGGGTTACACCGGGCCTGCCCATTTAACGAGGGATGGCCTATTCGCGCCCAACTGCCCCAATATCTTGTGGTGTTATGCAATTCTTAAGGATTGCAGCATCAGAGTGGCGCTAACAAATTGGGGATAGTGAATGGGAGTGGGCTATGGCACGGATTTCAACTGAATCCGCCAAATTTTTTGTAGTGATCGGACTGGCAGCGTTGGGCGTATCGCACAGCGCCTGGGCGAAATCGCCCGCGCCGATCCAAATCGCCGCGAACTTGCCGCCGGGGCAGACCGGTATCGCATCGGTGAACGCCATCCGCGTCGGCGTGCATCCGGACAAAATGCGCATCGTCCTCGATATATCCGGGCCCACCGATATGGGCTTCGAGGTTGCCGATGACGGCAAGGCGGTGATCATAAATATGCCCGCTGCGGTCTGGAAGGCCGGCGAATTCACCACGCGGCACAGCCGCGCCATGTTAAGCGAATTCCTCTATACGCCATCGGAAAGCGGCGGCGGCCGGCTTTCGCTGTTCATGAAGCGCCCGGTTCGGATCGAACGCCCGTTCCTGGTTCCGCCCAAGGGCAAGCGCGGCTACCGGCTAGTTATCGACGCAGTTGCCGCCAAAGCGGCGGCGAACACTGCCCAGCGGCAACCGGTACCGCAGGCATCACCGCCTTCGCAATACCACCAATTGGTCGGCGCATCTGTTGCCGGCAATGATCAATTACCGCCCGCGACCACCCAGCTGGCGTCAGCCCAGATGGCGCAGACGCGTATGCCACCGCCGCGCATGCCCTATCAGGTTCCGGTGCAACGCCCGCGCCAGATGCCCGGTCAGTTTCCCCAGCAAATGCCGGCGCAAAGCCAGCCGTTCCCGCGCCAGCCTGCCGCTCAGCCATTCCCCGGCCAGCTTCCGCCCGGGGTTGTTACACCGCAGCAACCAATTCGCACCCTGGATCAGGCCGCCCAAACGATCGACAATTTGTTCTATGGACGCGCCCTGCTCGGCGGCATATTCGCCCGCGAGGCGGAAATGACGGGAAGCGGCAATACCAACTCCACCGAATTTGATGCCGGTTTCAATGGCGCCGCCGCTATCGGCATCGATCTGAAAAACGGCTTTCGCGCCGAAGCGGAATTCATCTACACAAACTCCTCGGTGAAATCCATAACCGGCACCGCAAATGCCCAATCCATCAGCACCGGCAACGTCACCGGCAACCTGATCACCTATTCCGGCATGGGCAATCTGGTGATGGACTTGCCGCCTCAATCGCTGCTGACGCCCTATGTTTTCGCCGGCGTCGGCGTCTCGGGCGTGTTCCTGGACGGCGTCAATTCGTCCGGCGCGGCGCTTTATAATTCCGACGATTTCGTTTTCGCCATGCAGTTCGGCGCCGGCGTAACCATGCCCCTCGATGATAAAATCACCCTGGAAGCGTCCTACCGCTTTTTCAACACGTTCGATCCCGAGCTGCAGGACGCGAGCGGCGATCCGGTCACCTTTGAATATTCCAGCCATAATTTCATGTTCGGCGCCCGCTACGCCTTCTAAAGCATGTTCTACAGCACGCTTAATTGAGCCCCCGCCAGCTTGACAGTTGGCGGCCCGGCCAGTAATCCGGCCCATGCCCAATTCCGCAAACGGCGGCGGCGTGCCGTTCAGCCAGTCCTTTCCGGTCGCCGCCGGATTTACCGTCACCAGTGCGTTGGTGTTTACCGCAAGCCACGCCATTGTCCGCCATTTGGGCGGCGATCTGCACCCGCTGGTCATTGCTTTTTTCTCAAACTTCTTTTCAGCCCTGTTTTATGTGCCGCTGTTGATGCGCATCGGCATCGGCACCTTACGCACCGAGAAATTCCGCCTGCATGTAGCCCGCTCGTTCATCAACGTGGCGTCGCTGTCCACCTGGTATATGGCACTGGCGCTGATCCCGATCGCCGACGCCGCCGCACTGGGGTTGTCGGCACCCTTGTTTCTGACAATTGGCGCCGCCTTGTTTCTCGGCGAAGCGATGAAAGTGCGGCGCTGGGCGGCCATCGGCTTTGGCGTGCTGGGCGCACTGATCATCATCCGGCCGGGCTTTGAGACCCTCAATATCGGCTTTCTGTTCGTCATCATGTCGGGCGTTTTCAGCGCCGGCACCAAGCTGTTCGCCAAGCATCTATCCAAATGGGACAGCGCCATCACCTGCAGCGCCTGGGTGGCCATTCTGCAGACGCCCTTGTCGTTCATATTGGCGCTGTTCTTCTGGACCACGCCGACATGGACGCAGCTGGGCTGGCTGGCGGTGGTTGGCATATTGGCGGCGCTCGGCCATATCACCATGGTGCGCGCCATCACACATGTGGACGTTTCCTCGCTGGAGCCGTTTACCTATGTGCGCCTTCTTTGGGCGGCAATCATCGGCTATCTGGTGTTTTCCGAATTTCCAGGGATGTGGACCTGGATCGGCGCTGCCGTAATCGTCGGCGCGACCACCTATATCGTGCGCCGGGAATCCAAATTGCAAGGCGCATCGGCCAGCGCCGGGCAGACCCCGCCTTCCAGTTGAGACAGCAGGCCCAAAAGGCGTAAAATTGCGCTGGCCAGATTGGCTATCAAACCACTAGAGCACTATTTGACCAAATGGTTCCATTTGGTCAAATAGTGCTCTAGTGTGGCGCCGATCCCTACATCCGAAATCAAAGCTGAGATTTGTAATTTATGCCTCCTATTGAACGCGCCAACGGCCACCGCCCAAGCGGGC
>JABHAA010000152.1 GCA_018674495.1 Rhodospirillaceae bacterium
CCGGCGGGAATGCGGAGGCCAATTTTGCCCGCCGGTATAGCGCCCGAATATTCGGATCCATAAACAAAAAACCGTCCCGCCGTAATCGGGGGAAATTGTTTGCGATTGTCGGCGGCCCAATCGCGCACCGCTTCGCGGGTTATGGATATGCCCGGCTCGGCCACGCCGGCGGCGGCGGCGCAGCGGCGTAATGCGGCTCGGATGGCGATGGCGTCCGGGGGGTATTCATCGAAGCCAAGAACCTCGGCCTTGATCTTGCCTTCCTGCGCCCGCCACGCGACCGAGGCGACGAACGGCTCCAACGCCTCGGCGAAAATATCGACGGCGGCTTCGGGCACGGCCAAGGCGATGCGATAGATGTGGTCCACGGGAAGCCGCCCCTCAAGCAAGTTCGACGAAGCTGTCGATGACTTTTTTGGTGCCGGCCTTGTCGAACGCAACCTCCAGCTTGTTGCCGTCGACGCGAAGGATGCGGCCATAGCCGAACTTCTGATGAAACACCCTTCCGCCGCTGGTAAAGCTGGATGCCGTTTCGGCGGCTGGCACCAGCCAGGCCTCGCCCTCGATCACAGTACCGTCGCGGGCATGACCGGCGCGCTTGGGCGAGTTAAATTCAAACGCCCCGGGCGCGTCCCGAAAGCCGCTGCCGCCACCGGCTTTCAAAAAAGGATTGTCGGCGCTTTGCTCGATGTTCTCGTCCGGCAATTCGCCGATAAAGCGGGACGGCAGAGCGTTTTGCCACTGGTTATAGATGCGCCGGTTGGCGGCGTAGGATATGCGGGCTTCCCGGCGCGCCCTTGTGATGCCCACATAGGCCAGCCGGCGTTCTTCTTCCAGCCCCTTCAGGCCCTCTTCGTCGAGGCTGCGCTGATGGGGGAACAAACCCTCTTCCCAGCCCGGCAGATAGACCGTGTCGAATTCCAAGCCCTTGGCCGAATGCAGGGTCATCAGATTGACCTTGGCCTCATCGGAGTTTTCGACCGTGTCCATGACCAGACTGACATGCTCTAAAAAGCCTTGCAGGTTTTCAAATTCCGACAGCCCGGCCACCAGCTCTTTCAAATTTTCCAGCCGGCCCGGCGCTTCCGGGGTTTTGTCCAGCATCCACATTTCCGTATAGCCGC
Organism: Rhodospirillaceae bacterium; assembly: GCA_018674495.1. GTDB lineage: Bacteria > Pseudomonadota > Alphaproteobacteria > Rhodospirillales > UBA2165. The sequence goes on from JABHAA010000152.1 coordinate 1,125, forward strand.
TTTCATCGAGCACGATCGCCGCCAGATCGGGATGCGGCAGATTGGCCAAATTTCCGCGCCAGCGTTCAAAATCGCCGATCAATTGACGCAGCGCGCTGCGCGCCTTGGGCCGCAATTCATCGCTTTCCGATATCGTTTGAGCGGCGTCGTACAGCGGCATGCCCCTGGCGCGGGCCAGATGATGGATGGTTTGCAGACTGGCCTGGCCAAGGCCGCGCTTGGGCGTGTTGACAATACGCTCGAACGCCAGATCGTCGTCCTGGCTGACGATTACCCGGAAATAGGCAATGGCGTCGCGAATTTCGAGCCGCTCGTAAAAGCGTGGGCCGCCGATCACCCGGTAAGGAATGGCGAGCGTGATGAGCCGTTCCTCGAACTCGCGGGTCTGGAAGCCGGCGCGCACCAGCACAGCCATTTCGTCCAGGTTTTCACCCCTTGATTGGCGCGCCTCGATATCCTCGCCGACCACGCGCGCCTCTTCCTCGCCGTCCCAGACGCCTTGCAGGGCGACCTTCTTGCCCTCATTCGCGCCGGTCCAGAGTGTCTTGCCGAGGCGGCCTTCGTTGTGGGCAATGAGCCCCGATGCGGCGCCCAATATATGCGGCGTCGAGCGGTAGTTCTGTTCCAGGCGGACCACCTTGGCGCCTTCGAAATCCTTTTCGAACGACAGGATGTTGCCGACCTCGGCGCCGCGCCAGGAATAGATCGACTGATCATCGTCGCCAACGCAGCAGATATTGTGATGGCCCTGGGCCAACAGGCGCAGCCACAGATATTGGGCGACGTTAGTGTCCTGATATTCGTCCACCAAAAGATAACGGAACTTCTGCTGATAGCGGGCCAGAATTTCGGTCTCGGTGGTGAACAGGGTCAGGCAATGCAGCAACAGATCGCCGAAATCGGCGGCGTTGAGCGCCAACAGCCGCGCCTGATAATCTTTGTACAATTCCACCGCCATGCCGTCGGCGGATATGGCATCTTCTTCCGTGCCAACCTTGTCCGGGGTTAGCCCGCGATCCTTCCAGCGTTGGATGATGCCCAGCAATAACCGCGCCGGCCACTTTTTGTCGTCGATCTCGTGCAACGCCATGATCTGTTTCAACAGGCGAAGCTGGTCGTCGGCATCCAGGATCGTGAAATTGGATTTGAGCCCGACGGCTTCGGCGTGGGCGCGCACTATGCGGGCGCCGAGGGCATGGAAGGGGCCCAGCCACCAGCCTTCCACCGGCCGGTTCAAAAGCGCCGCCACCCGGTTCTTCATTTCCATTGCGGCGCGGTTGGTGAAGGTGACGGCGACCACATCGAAGGAGCGCGCCTTGCCGGTCACCAGCAGGTGCGCAAGACGCGTTGTCAGCACCCGCGTCTTACCGGTGCCGGCGCCGGCCAGCACCAGGACCGGCCCGTCCAAGGCTTCCACCGCCTCGGCCTGAGCCTCGTTGAGGCCTTGCAAATAGGGCGGGTCAATCCCGGCGGTTCCGGCGGGGCCCGCTAAGGGGGCGGCAGGCGCCGGCTCGTCGGTCAGGGCAAAAGGGTCTGGCATGGCGCTATTATATCATGGCCAACCCAAGGCAACAGGTAAACTCTGGCGCCAGGACCGGTTTGAGACACATTTTGGTGTGCCCGGCGATTAATTCTTTGACTTGGCTGCCTGTTGCCGCCACCTTTTTGGGGCAAGTCGGCGCAGTCCCAAAAATGGTGGATATTATGGCGCTTAGCTCTTATCGGTCCGGTCTGGCAATTGCTGGCGCCGTCTTATTTTTGGCGGTTTCGCCCACGCCCGCACCCGGCGCCGAAAAAAACTTCGATATCTCGAAAGCCGTGGTCGGTATCAAGGCACATGTGCCTTCGACCGCCCGAACGGCGCGAATCCTCGGCACCGAGCGTATCGGCAGCGGCATCGTCATCGACGCAACCGGGCTGATCCTTACCATCGGCTATTTGATTTTGGAGGCCGACGGAGCCATCGTCACCGGGCCTGGCGGCAAACAGGCAACCGCCACGGTGGTCGCCTATGACCATGATTCCGGCTTTGGGCTCTTGCGTATTCGCGGCGCCCTGGGCACCCAGCCCATGCGCCTTGGCGATTCGCGCAAGCTTAGGCCGGGCGACAAGGTTTTGATCGCCAGCCGCGGCGGCAACCAGCCGGTGATCGCCGCCAATGTGGTGTCCCGGCGCGTCTTCACCGGCGGCTGGGAATATATGCTGGAAAGCGCTATCTACACGGCGCCGCCGCATTCGTTTCATTCCGGCGCCGCGCTGATCGGCGAGGATGGGCGTTTGCTCGGCGTCGGCTCGCTTTTGGTCGGCGACGCCGCCGGGCCCGGCCGCCACGTTCCCGGCAATATGTTCGTGCCGGTGGAAATCCTGAAACCGGTTCTGGGCGAGCTTTTGGAACAAGGAAGGCGGGCCGGCAAGGCGCGCCCCTGGATCGGCGCCAACACGGCGGAGGTGGCCGGCAGGCTGGTGGTGACGCGGGTCTCGCCGGGCGGGCCTGCCGCCAAGGCCGGCATCGAAGGCGGCGATCTGATCCTCGGCGTGGGCGGCAAACCGGTCAACGGTCAGGCCGATTTCTACCGCAAAATATGGAACCACGGGCCGGCGGGCATATCGGTGCCGCTCAATCTGTTGCCCAAAGATCTGAGCCAGATGAAAAACCGCCAGGTTCCGGTGCAATCCATCGACCGCTCCGACTGGCTACGCCCACGCCGCTCATATTAAATCACGCCGTGTCGTGCTCTTCGTGACGGGCTTCGATCAACGCCCGATTATAGGCGGCCATCACATCGGTCTCGAACAAGGTGCCGGCCAGCCGGTGGTCGTCCTTGCTTTCGACAACGGCGATGAAATGCTCGCCGGTATCGCGGATCAGCTTGTTGGCGGTCTGCAGATCATCATCGGCATAAATCACCGGCGGATCGTTGCGCGCGATATCGCCTGCGTTGATCAAATTATCCACATCGTGATCGAAAGCGGCGTCTGACAGATCGTGCAAGGTTATGGTGCCGAACAGCTCGCCATCACTTTTTACCACGAACAGCTCACCGGTCTCCGATGCCTGCAAGGCGGCGCGAATTTCAGGGAGCGAGGCGCCGATCAAAATGATCTCGCTTTCAGTGTGCATGGTTTTGCGGACGGACAAACCGCGCAAAAGAGCCGCCTCGAAGCCGCCCTTGAGATCGAGCCCGGCGCGTTCCAACTGCCACGAAAAGAAAGATTTGCCCTGGAACTGCTGGGTGATGATCGACGAAATTACCACCGCCAGCATGACGCCGATGGTCAGGGGATAATCGTCGGTCAGCTCGAACACAATCAGCGTCGTTGAAATGGGCGCGCCCAGGACCGCCGCCGCCACTGCACCCATCCCGATAATCGTGTAGGCGCCGGCGCCGGACGACAATTCCGGAAAAATCGAGGTGACGATAACGCCGTAGGCGCCGCCAAGCATGGCGCCGATCATCAGCGATGGGGTGAACACGCCGCCGCCGAAGCCGGTGCCGATGCTGACCGCTGTAGTCAAAATCTTGACCACCACCAGTGCGATAAGCAAGGCCAGCGGAAACATTTCCTTCAATGCCAGATCGGTGGCTTCGTAGCCGACGCCGAGTACCTGAGGAAAGACAATCGCAACCAGCCCAACGATAAAGCCGCCGAAGGCCGGGCGCGCCCAGGCCGGGCCCGGCAGTTTTTGGGCGGCGTCTTCGGTTGCCATGGTGGTGCGCATGAACATGATCGCCATGATCCCCGACAAGACGCCAAGCCCGACCACGGCGGGAAATTCCAGGAATGAGGCCAGCGATTGTTCCTGCAGTTCGAAGGCTGGAAAATCGCCGAACACGACGCGCGAAAAGATGGTGCCGACGACGGACGCGATCACGATCGGGGCAAAGGCGGAGAAGGCGAAATGGCCGACCACAACTTCGTGGGCGAACAGGGCGCCGGCGATGGGCGCGTTGAACGATGCCGCCACCGCGGCAGCGGCGCCGCAGCCCAAAAGTGCGCGCGACAGTGACCGGGTCAGATGCAGCTTTTCGGCCACCCATGCGCCGAGGGTGGCGCCCAAATGTACTGCCGGGCCTTCGCGCCCGACCGACGCGCCGAAGCCGATGGAAGCGGCGCTGGCGACCGCCGCGCCGATGCCGGCGCGCAAGGACATGCGCGCACCGCGCAGCGCGCTTGCCTCGATCACTTTGGCGACGCCTTGCGGGCGACGCCCCGGTATCGCCACGTGAATGAAAATGCCGACCGCCAACCCGCCGAAGGTGGTCACCAACAGGATATGCCACCAGGGAAGTTGGGTAGCATAATCGATAAAACTTTCCGAGCCGGTGCCGAAGGAGGTCGATTGCACCAGGGTGATGCCGTGGCGCAAGGCCACCGTTCCCAATCCCGCCAGGGCGCCGACCACCACGGCCAGAACCGCCAGGATCAATTGATCGTTGCGGATCAGCCGGCGCACGCGCATCAGCACGCGGCTTGGCCTTATACCAAGGGTCATTGATCCAGGAATTTTCAGCATGGCTCCCCGTCCATGGCCAAACAAACGCGCCGCGATGCCGCCTTATACCAAAGACCAGCGATCCTTGGTATTAACCGCCAACCGCCAATTTTTGCTCGGGAATATCTTTTTCGGAGACCACCCGATTGCGGCCCGTCTGCTTGGCGGTATAAAGCGCAACATCGGCGCGTTCGATAAAATCGGTCAAAGCTTCGCCCGGAACGTACGTCGATGCGCCTACCGAGAGCGTGATGCCGCCCAGCTTTTTGCCGGTGGTGCGATTGACGATGTTCTTTTTGGCGATGCGGTCGCGGATCAACTCGCCGACCGCCATCGCGTCATCCAACATGGAGCCCGGCAGAACCACCGCAAACTCCTCGCCGCCATAGCGCGCGGCCACATCGTGGGTTTTGATGCTTTCGTTCAAAACCAGAGCCAGCAATTTGAGAACCTTATCACCGGTCTGATGGCCGTAATTGTCGTTGAATTTCTTGAAGAAATCGATATCGAGCATCAACAGGCACAATGGATCGCCGCTTTCCATGGCATGGGCGCAGGTCTCGCGCATAGTCAGATCGAACAGTTTGCGGTTGGCAAGGCCGGTCAGACCATCGGTCGAGGCTTCGCGCCTTGTGATCTCGATCTCTTTGCGCAACTGGACAACCTCGTCCGATGCCGAGGCCAGCCTTTGTTCCAGCGCGTGAGAATGTTTTTCCATCTGCTGGCTGGCGCCGATAATGCCTTCGATAATGGTGCGCGCATCGTTGCCCGGCGCGCCGTCCGCCAGCGCGCCCGAGGCGTCGGCCAAATGCTCGCCAAACTGGGCGGCGCCTTCGCCGGCTTCGTTCAAATATTCCGATGCGCGCTTGATTACGCCTTCCAATTTGGTGGTCGCCGAATGGGCGCCTTTTTCTTCCGACTCGTGGGTGAAAAAACGCTCAAACAGATTGGCGTTTACCGATGGCGAAAATTCCTGGCCATTGTCGATCAGAATATCAACGGTGCGCTTCAAATCGGGATAGGTGCCGGCGCAATAGTGATACCAGACCGTAAAATTATCGGGGAGCGCAGGGATATCCCTTTCGCGCATACAGGCCATTGCCTTTTCGGCGGAGATATTTGCATCGCTCATGGCTTGGCAATTCGCTCCCTGGCGCGATCACTAGGTGCCGCAATCGTTGCGTCCCCAGAAAACCGCGATGACACGAAACCATAAAATACGATTTCGATCACCAATCTTCAATAGCTCAAATGGGTATTCATTGAGGAGAATCCCACTAATGATTTTTGGCCTCCCGCCAAGGCGTGCAATCGCGGCAAATCGGTTATAAATTGAACCATGGCAAAATATGCAGATCAATTACCGGCCAATGTGAACGGCACCCTGTTCGTCGATAAAAATTGCATCGATGGCAACACCTGCCACTGGATCTGGCACATGCAAGGCGGTCGGGCAGCGCGCACTTACGTGGTGCACAATCTGGCGGAAGCATCATGAGCGAGGGCGGCGAGGCAACACCCCGCGTCTATCTGGCGGGGCCCGATATTTACCATCCGCGCGCCGAAGAGATCGCCGCCAACAAGAAATCCATCTGCGAGCGCTATGGCCTTGAGGGCGTAACGCCCATGGATATAGAGGGCGGGCGGACGCATTCGGGCAGCGCCGATGATGGGCTTGAAATATACCGGGCGGCGCGCATCATGATCGCCGGCTGCGATGCCCTGATTGCCAACATGACGCCGTTCCGCGGCCCCGGCATTGATGCTGCGACGGCCCTGGAAATGGGGGTCATGGCCGGTTATGGGCGGCCCATCGTCGGCTACAGTTTGGATACACAAATCTACAAAGACCGCCTTGCCCATCTGTTCCAAGAGATCGAAGAGGATCTCATCGAAAACGGCAGTGGCCTTGCCACCCGCGACGGGCTGTCGGTGGAGGATTTCGGCCTTCTCGATACGGCCGTGATCGCCGGCGCAGCGATGACCGCCGGCGCCCCCATCGCCGAGGATTTCGAGGCCGCAGTGCGCTGGATGCGCCGTCTGCTCCGGCCCGCCTAAATTTATTAGAAAATTTGTACGGCGATTCAAAATATATTAACGCCTCTGCCCTATGGTGGGTTTTGCTCTTAGGGGACCAACCCTTCCACAGACGCCAAGAAATGGCGCGGCGGACAGATACCAGGCGGGCAGAAACCATGTGGAAATTCGATTGGTCGCACTATGTCAGCGAGCAGATAAAGTGGGCCGAAATTCTGATCACCAAGGCCGACGACATCCCCGGATACGAAGCAGCCAAATTACGCGACCGCGGCACGGAAGTTCTATCCCGGGTTTCGCGCATGATCGGCGAAGATCTAACCGACGATAATGATTACGGCGCAGCTTTGGAACGACTTTTGGCCAACGGCCACGATATCACCCGCTTCCGCATCGATGCCCGCCTTACGAACTAGATTTATCCTCAGGCTCATAACTTAAATTGGGCGCCAGCCAGGTCTCGGCCTGTGCCAGCGTAACGCCCCGGCGCTTGGCGTAGTCGGCAATCTGATCCTTGCCGACGCGGCCTAGCCCAAAATAGCTTGCCCCCGGATGGGCAAAGTAAAATCCCGACACCGACGCCGCCGGCAGCATGGCGAAACTTTCAGTCAGCTCGATGCGAGCATTGCTGTGGGCGTCTAGCAATTCGAATAGCAACGGCTTCAGCGAATGGTCCGGGCAGGCCGGATAACCGGGTGCCGGGCGAATACCCTGATAGCTTTCCTTGATTACGTCCCGGTTAGAGAGGTCTTCATCTGGCGCGTAGCCCCAATAGGTTTTGCGCACCCGCTCGTGCAGCCGCTCGGCGAAGGCTTCGGCCAGACGGTCGGCCAGAGCCTGCAGCATGATGTCGCCATAATCGTTGTGATGGGCGAGAAAATCGGCGCGCTTTGCTTCGATACCATGCCCGGTGGTGACCGCGAAAAGACCGATAAAATCTTGCCGCCCGGTTTCCTTGGGCGCCACAAAATCGGCCAGGCAATGATTGATGCCGCCGTCCCGCTTGATCATCTGCTGGCGCAAAAATGGCAAGGTCATGCGCACCTTGCGCCTGGACGCATCGGTGTAAATTTCGATATCGTCACCCACCGAATTGGCCGGGAAAAACCCGAACGCGGCGTCGGCGTGCAACCAGCCTTCGCCCGTGATCCGCTCCAACATAGCGCCAGCATCTTCAAACAACCCGCGCGCCGCCTCGCCCTGACGGTCATCATGTAATATGGCCGGGTAATTGCCGGTAAGCTCCCAAGTACGGAAGAACGGCGTCCAGTCGATGCGCGGCACCAGATCGCCGAGATCAACCTCGCGCAAGGAGCGAACGCCGAGGAATGTGGGCGCATCGGCGATCTCGTCCCAATCGAGTGTATTGGATTCCGCCCTCGCACCTTCGATATCGTGCAGGCGCTGAGCCGTGGCGCGGCCTTCATGGCGGCGCCGGACCTCGGCGTAATCGGCTTCGGTTTCGGCCACAAGACTGCCCCGCGTCTCCGCGTTCAGAAGCCGTCCGACGACGCCGACGGCGCGCGAAGCGTCGGTAACATAGACCGTCGGGCCGGAATAGGCGGGCGCGATCTTAACCGCCGTATGGGCTTTCGATGTGGTCGCGCCGCCGATCAGGAGCGGAATATCCAATCCGGCACGCTTCATTTCTGACGCCACATGGGTCATTTCCTCCAACGACGGCGTGATCAGCCCCGATAGCCCGATGGCGTCCACCTTTTCGGCCACCGCCGCTTCCAGAATTTTCTCGTAAGGCACCATGACGCCGAGATCGACGATGTCATAGTTGTTGCACTGCAAAACTACGGAAACGATATTCTTGCCGATATCGTGTACGTCACCCTTGACCGTCGCCATCAGGATTTTGGCCTTGGCCAGGGTTTCGGTAGTCTTGTCGGCTTCGATAAAGGGCAAAAGATGGCTCACCGCCTGCTTCATAACGCGGGCGCTTTTGACCACCTGCGGCAGGAACATCTGGCCCGATCCAAACAAATCGCCGACCACGTTCATGCCGGCCATTAATGTTTGCTCGACCACATCGATGGGGCGCACAGCCGCCAAGCGCGCTTCTTCAGTGTCTTCGACGATAAATTCGGTGATGCCGTTTACCAAAGCGTGGGTGATGCGGTCCTGGATATCACCGTCCCGCCAGGCCAGATCGGCGGCAGCGCCCGGACCCCGACCCTTGGCGGTGTCAGCGACTTCCAAAAGCCGCTCGGTGGCGTCTTCGCGCCGGTTGAGGATGACGTCTTCGATCCGCTCCAGCAATTCCGGTTCGATATCCGCGTAGATGGTCAACTGACCCGCATTGACGATGCCCATATCGAGCCCGGCGGCCACCGCGTGATAAAGAAACACCGCATGCATGGCTTCGCGCAAAGCATTGTTGCCGCGAAACGAAAACGACACATTGCTGATTCCGCCTGAGACCCGGACGCCGGGCAGGTTTTCTTTGATATAGGCGACAGCGGCGATGAAATCGGCGGCGAAACCCCGATGTTCCTCGATCCCGGTGGCAACCGGGAAGACGTTGGGATCGAAAATGATATCTCGGGCCGGGAAGCCCACCTCTTCGGTCAGGATGCGGTAGGAACGCGTCGATATTTCTTTCATACGTTCCAGATTATCGGCCTGGCCGTCTTCGTCGAAGGCCATGACCACGGCGGCGGCGCCAAACTTCATGACTTGGCGGGCGTGAGCGCGGAACGCATCTTCGCCTTCCTTGAGGCTGATGGAATTGACGATACATTTGCCTTGGATACATTTGAGGCCGGTTTCGATCACCGAGAATTTGGACGAATCGATCATCATCGGCACGCGCGCGATATCGGGCTCGGACGCGATCAACTTCAAAAACCGGCCCATGGCGGCTTCAGAATCGAGCATCGCCTCATCCATATTGACGTCAACCACCTGCGCGCCGCCATTAACCTGCGCGCGGGCAATATCGAGGGCAGCCTCATAATCCCCTTCGGAGATCAATTTATTGAAGCGGGCCGAGCCGGCGACGTTGGTGCGCTCGCCCACATTTACGAAGCCGGTCACGTCGTCCAGATGCAGGGCCTCCAGCCCGGACAATAGGCTGCCCTCGGCAGGCGTGGGAATAACGCGGGGCGCCACGCCATCAAGCGCGGCGGCCAGGGCGCGCACATGATCAGGCGTCGTGCCGCAACACCCCCCGGCGATATTGATCAACCCTTCGTCGGCGAAGCTGCGGATGGTGGCCGCCATCTCTTCCGGGGTTTCGTCATACTCGCCAAAGGCGTTGGGCAGCCCGGCGTTGGGATGCACCGAAACAAACGTATCGGCGGCGCGGGAAAGGGCCTGGCAATGGGGGCGCAAATCCTCGGCACCCAGGGCGCAGTTGAAACCGGCGACCAAAGGTTTGGCGTGCGCGATGGAAATCCAGAACGCTTCCGGCGTCTGCCCCGACAGGGTACGGCCCGAGGCATCGGTGATAGTGCCCGAAATCATCATCGGAACCGGCCGGCCGAGGCTCTCTTCAAGGCTCAGCGTCGCATAGATCGCCGCCTTGGCGTTGAGCGTATCGAACACGGTTTCGATCATGATCAGATCGGCGCCGCCGGCGAGTAATCCGGCGGCGGCCTCAGCGTAGGCGGCGGCCAATTCATCGAAGCTGGTGTTGCGAAAACCTGGATCGTTGACGTCGGGGGATATGGAGGCGGTGCGGTTGGTCGGGCCCATGACGCCGGCAACGAATTTTGGCCGCGCCGGATCTTTTTCGGTCATTGCATCGGCGGCGGCGCGGGCGATGGCGGCGCCTTCGCGGTTGATTTCGTGGATCAGGTCTTGCGTGCCGTAATCGGCCTGGGCGATCGATGTGGCGTTGAAGGTGTTGGTTTCTACGATATCGGCGCCGGCTTCGAAATATTCTAGGTGCAGCCCGGTCACCAGATCGGGCTGGGTAAGGTTCAAGATATCGGCGTTGCCTTTAAGATCGAAGCCGTGATTCTGGAAGCGGGGTCCTCGGTAATCGCCCTCGTCCAGTTTTTGCGTCTGGATCATGGTGCCGGTGGCGCCGTCGAGGATCAAGATGCGCTCTGCCATCGCTGCGCGAAGGGCGTCGATGCGCTTGGCGGCGGCGGTATCATCGTGGCTGTTCATAGCTCTAACCTTTCCCGCCCTTGACCGCTGGCCAGACAACCACCGTCAGGGCGCCGCCGGCCAGACGCACCGGCGGCTGTTCTGTTAATCCGGCAGCTTTGAGCCAGCCGCTCATGCCGGCTTGATCGAAGCCTAATCGCTGGTGGCGGTAAACATCGCGCAATTCCTGATGGTCGTGGCGAGCGAAATCGGCCACCACGACGCACCCGCCCGGCTTGAGTACCCGCGCCGCCTCGGCCAGCACGGCGCCCGGATCATCTGCATGATGGAGCACCTGATGGATCACGGCGGCATCGAAGGCGCCGCCGTCGAAGGGCAGCCGATACATGTCCGCATGGCGGACACTGCAATTATCCAGCCGATCCAGCTTGGCGCGCGCGATGGTTAGCATTTCGTGGGAACTATCGATACCGATGGCCTCTGTCATATTGAGGCTCAGGATTTCCAGCATGCGGCCGGTGCCGGTGCCGATATCGATCAAGCGGCCCCGCGGCGTGCCGGCGAGCGCCGTCTGGATCGCCTTTTCAACCCCATGATCGCCCATATAGAGGCTACGGATGTGGTCCCATTCGCCGGCAACTTCTTGAAAATATTGATCGGCGCTACGCCTGCGGGCCAACTTGACCGCGTCCAGCCGTTCCAGATCGTGGGCAATAACCGGGTCCCCATCGGGAAGCAACGCCAACAGGTGATTCGCCGAGCTGCGCGCCTGCATGCCGCTTGCCTGGCGATAATAGGCCCAATTGCCCTCGCTTAGCCGTTCCAGAAAACCGGCGTCGCACAATATCTTTAAATGCCGGGAGACCCGTGGCTGGCTTTGGTTGAGAATTTGCACAAGCTCGCTCACCGTGAACTCGCCCTTGGCGCACAAGGCCAGCAATCTCAGCCGGCTCGGATCCGCCGCCGCCCGCAATTGAACCATCAAACTATCCATAATAGGAAAATAGGGATGAAACCCAATTATTTAAAGCAATTATTTTATTAACATAACCATATAATGATTTCTTTATATGATTATGTTAATATTTTAGCATCCGGCTTGAGGGCTTCGTAAGGAAATGGCGCAACAGACGCCGCGTCCATAGCCAGGAGCGATTGTTGCAATAATACAACAAATAATAATTTCGACATCACTAAGTCCCTTCACCTTACTGGTAATTCCGGGAAGCGTATGTATATTCAAAAGGCGGATTTATTCCGTCAGGTAACCCAACCGGGAGCGAACGCCCTTCGTCCATTGATATTTGTGAACAACAGAGAAATTTTCAGCCGCCCAATTTGATGCGGCGCTCTGTTGCGAATTCAATTGGGGCGAGGGAACTTTGCAATTCGATCCGACCGGGAAACCGCTTCGGCGTCACGGGAAGACTGGACTTTGTCTGAACGGGCGATAAAAAAATAAGAGGTCGGTATGTGGGTAGATAAGGGTTTCAAGAGATGGGCGAGGATCAGCGTGTTGGTGCTGTCGATGTTCGTGCTCGCCAATTGCGCAAGCGCGCCGGAGAACGATCCGGAAGCATTGGCCGAATACAACACCATCAATGATCCGGTCGAGCCGGCCAACCGGGGCATCTTTGAATTCAATATGTTCTTGGACCGCGCCTTGTTCCGCCCGGTGACCGCCCTCTACCGCACCATCGCGCCGGAGACGTTGCGCGAATTTATCCACAATTTCTTGCAGAATTTGCGCACCCCGGTGATCCTCGCCAACGATCTGTTGCAGGGCGAGCCTTCGCGCGGCGGCACCACCACCATGCGCTTCTTAATCAACTCCACCATCGGCGTAGTCGGCTTTGGCGACCCGGCCACCTCCATGGGGTTCGAGCAGCATGACGAAGATTTCGGCCAGACCCTGGCGGTTTGGGGCGCCGGCGAAGGCCCCTATTTTATGATCCCCATTTTTGGCCCGTCCAATCCCCGCGACGCGGTCGGCAAGGTCGTCGATTTCTTCCTCGATCCGATCAATTGGTGGGCCGGCAAGGAAGGCCTGGATTCGGTGCTTTGGGGCCGCACGGTCATGTCCGGCATCGATACCCGCGATCAATTGTGGGACGTGCTGGATGATCTGGAAAAATCCTCAATCGATTTCTACGCCTCCATCCGCAGCCTCTACAGGCAACGCCGCAACGACGAAATTACCAATGGCGAGAGTTTGGACGACAAACCGCCGCCAGGCTTCTCCGGAGATTTTGAAATCGCCGATCCTGATCAGGATCCCGATCAGGATCTGAGCCAAACGAAACTATAATAGGTGCGGACCCTATGCGGATAACGCGCGGCGCCATTAGTTTAACCGTTTTTCTGTTTTTTATCGTATCGACGCCTGGCCTTTCGCAAGCCGCCGGCGATGAGTTTGCGGACGGTGCCCATCAGTTCATCCAAACCCTCGCCGACCGGGCGGTGAACTCGCTGGCCGGCGACAAGAATTCGAGCGCCGAACAGCAAAAACGATTTCGCAAACTATTAAACGATAATTTCGATGTGCGCTTGCTGGGCAAATGGGCACTCGGCCGTCATTGGCGCAAAGCCACCAAGATTGAGCGGGCCGAATACCTCGCCCAGTTCGAGGAATTCCTAATCGCCACCTATTCCAAGCGGTTCCGGCAATTGACCACGGAAAAAATTAATGTTGCCAGCGCTACGAGCCGCAGCTCGAGGCTGGCCATCGTGCATTCCCGGCTGATGCGGGAATCGAATAAGCCGGTGCGCATCGATTGGCGCGTCGCTTATCCCCGGGGGAAGTACAAGATCGTCGACATCATTGTCGAGGGCATTTCCATGCTGCAGACCCAGCGGTCCGAGTTCGGCTCGGTAATCCGCCAGAACGGCGGCAAGGTATCGGGCCTGACCGCGGCGCTCCACGATAAAACCGAGAGCCTCAAAAAGCGCAGAAAATAGCGCGCCGATTTCTCTCTAGGATATATGAAGCCCGTGTCACTTTTACCCCCGCCTAGGTGCGGGTGAGGGGCCGGTATTTTATGCGGTGTGGTCGCTCGGCGTCGGCGCCCAGGCGGCGCTTGCGGTCGGCTTCGTAATCATCGTAATTGCCCTCGAACCAGATGACGTTGCTGTCACCTTCGAAGGCGATGATATGGGTGGCAATACGGTTCAGGAACCAGCGGTCATGGCTGATCACCACGGCACAGCCAGGGAAAGCCAGCAAAGCTTCTTCGAGGGCGCGCAAGGTGTCGACATCCAGATCGTTGGTCGGCTCATCCAGCAGGATCACGTTGGCGCCGGATTTTAAAACCTTGGCCAAATGCACTCGGTTACGCTCGCCGCCCGATAGCTGGCCGACCTTCTTTTGCTGGTCCGGGCCGCGAAAGTTGAACTGGGAGACATAGGCGCGGCTTTGCATGGTACGGGTGCCGAGATCGATCTCGTCGAGCCCTTCGGAGATTTCCTCCCACACGGTTTTATCCGCATCCAGCGCGTCCCGCGACTGATCCACATAGCCGAGCATCACCGTCTCGCCGATGCGGATGGTGCCGGTGTCGGGGGACTCCTGGCCGTTAATTATACGGAACAGTGTGGTTTTGCCGGCGCCGTTGGCGCCGATGACGCCGACGATGGCGCCCGGCGGTATCTTGAAATCCAGATTCTCAATAAGCAACTGATCGCCAAAGGCCTTGCCAATCTCGCCGGCCTCGATCACCAGATTGCCGAGGCGCGGGCCCGCCGGCACGACGATCTGCGCCGAGCCGGGCGTATTGTCGGCGGAGGCCGATTGCAATTCTTCAAAGGCGGTGATGCGCGCCCGGCTTTTGGTCTGGCGGGCGCGCGGCGAGGCACGGATCCAATCCAATTCGTTGGCCAGCGTGCGCTGGCGCGCCTCTTCGGATTTTTCTTCCTGGGCCAGGCGTTTCGACTTTTGCTCCAGCCAGCCCGAATAATTGCCTTCGTAAGGTATGCCCCGGCCCCGGTCCAATTCCAAAATCCACCCTGCAACATTGTCCAGAAAATAGCGGTCATGGGTGACGGCGACGACGGAGCCCGGATAATCGTGCAGATGCCGCTCCAGCCAGGCCACCGATTCAGCGTCCAGATGGTTGGTAGGCTCGTCGAGCAGCAACAGATCGGGCTTTTGCAGCAAGAGCCGGCACAAGGCGACGCGCCGGCGCTCGCCGCCGGACAACTTCTCGACGCTGGCGTCACCGGGCGGACAGCGCAGCGCATCCATGGCGATCTCGACGGTGCGCTCGATCTCCCAGCCATTGGCGGCATCGATCTTTTCCTGCAGCTCGCCCTGCTCTTCCAGCAAAGCGTTCATCTCGTCGTCGTCCAAGGGCTCGGCGAACTTGTTGCTGACCTCGTTGAAGCGGTCGAGCAGATCCTTGATCTCGCCAACACCTTCCATGACGTTGCCGGCAACGTCCTTGTCCGGGTCCAGCTCCGGCTCTTGCGGCAAAAAGCCAACCGTGGCGCCCTCGGCGGACCAGGCCTCGCCGGTGAAATCGGTTTCGATGCCGGCCATGATGCGCAAAAGCGTCGACTTGCCGGCGCCGTTCAGGCCGAGCACGCCGATCTTGGCGTCGGGATAGAATGACAGAGAGATATCTTTGAACAATTCGCGCCCGCCCGGATAGGTTTTTCCAAGCTGCTGCATCGTATAAATATATTGGTAGGAGGCCATGCGTTCCGATTCTCAAGTGTTTGGTGGATTGGGTGCGTTATGTAGCCCAGCGTCCGCCATCGCGCAATCACCGTCGCGGCCGATTTTACCCGGCGCGCCCAAATGCTACACTCGGGCGAAGCTTATATGTCCAAGACGCCAAGGGGGGGGGCGGGCGATCCTTACACAGAATCTCATGCTGGCGCTCAGCGCCGCCGCATTCGGCATCTATATCCTCTATGTCAGCGCCGCCCAGGTGCGCCGTCTGGGTAGCGCCGAGGGCTGGCTCTACCCCGCCGAGCCGGTCATCAAGGCCGGCTTCGGGCTCGGCGCGGCGGCCGCCCTTTATGGCGTCATGGCACTGTTCGTGATCCCCTGGATGGCGCGCGAAAGCGGACTGGCGGCGCTCTATATGGGCTTGACCGCGATTACCGCGCCGATGCTTAGCTTCGCCCTCGGCAAGCGTTTCTGGATCGCCAAGGAACGGCTCGGCGCCCGCCGCCCGGCGGATATGCTGCGCGGCTATTTCGGGCGCGGGCTCAGCCCCACCATCTGGGCGCTGGCGTCCCTATGCGTCTATCTGCCGCTGTTGGCGCTGGCCATGACCCTGGCGGGCAATTTCGCCTCCGCCATGACGGATGGCGCCATCAACCGGGAATTGGGGGCCGTCCTATTCGCGCTTTTGCTGGCCCTCGGCACGGCGCCCGCCGGGCTGGCCGCCGGCGCCGCCATGGGCCGCGTGCATGGCATTATTATTATCGCCGGCATCGCCGCCATCGCCGCCATCATGCTTAGCGCCCTTGGCGGCAGCAGCGGATTGGCGGCAGCGCTGGCCGAATTGCCAAACTTGCGGCCCTGGGGTTCCACCGGGGGGCGGGGCGGCGGGGCATTCAGCCAGGCCTATGCGGTGGCCGGCTTTTTGCGACCGTTTTCCGGGCTGACCATGGCCGCAGGCCAGGGGGTGCTGTGGACCGGCGCGCTCGTATTTTCCGTGGCCGCCGCCTTCGCCGGACTGTTGTTCCTGTTATCGTTGCCCTGGCTGTTCGCCAATCCCGATCCCCGCCTTTTGCGCCGTCATAGCCTTGGACCGGCGGGCTTGTGGATGGGATTGGCACTATTTGCAGCCGCGGCGGTTCTCGGCATCGGCGGATTGGTTTTAAACGCGCCAGGCACAGCGCCCCATGGCGTCGCCGAGACCGCCGGCGCATTTACCAGCGCGCCGGTCAGCAATGCCCTAGCCGCACTGGCCGGCGGCAACGGCTGGAAGGGATCGATCATCGCGCTCACCGGGCTGGCGGCCCTGCACGCCTTCGCCGCCAATCTGGTGCTTGGGCTGGTCGCAACTTTAAGCGGGTTTTGGACGCGGCGCACCGCCAAGCCCGGCGGCGATCAGCGCGAATTGGGGTTCAACCGCATCGCCGCCCTGACCGCTATCGCTGGTGCCTTGTTGATCTCCCTCGCCAATCCTGGCGATCTGCCCCATTGGGGCGGGCTGGCCATGGCCGCCGGTCTGCAATTATGCGTGCCGTTCGCCGCCATCTGCTGGTGGCCGGCCTTGTCAGGGCGGGCGGCGAGCCTGGGGCTGATCGCCGGGCTGGTGACGGTGCTGGCGGTAACACCCTTGGGGCACGGTCTGTTTGTGGCCCTTGCCGGTGCAACCTGGCCTGTCTGGCCGCTCGGTTTGCATCCGGCGCTTTGGGGTCTTGGCATCAATCTGGCAGTCTGTTTCCTGATCACGCTTGTGGCGCCGGACAGGCAAGGCCGTTCGGCCCGGGATGGGTTTCACCGGCAAATTTTGGAGCTTGGGACCAATCCGGAGCAAGCGGACGCGCGCACCGGCGGCGCCTGGTTTCTGGCGGCTTTGTGGATTTTCTTCGCTCTCGGCCCGGGAACGGTGATCGGCAATGATATTTTCGGCAATCCCGGCCTCGCGCCATCGGAGTGGGATTTCGGCGTGCCCTCGATCCTCGCCTGGCAGCTTCTGGCCTGGATTTCGGGATTGGCGCTGCTGGTCTATTTGAGCCGCCGTACCGGATTGGCGCAATTTAACGCCAAAAACATCGAGGCCATAAAAAACGCCGGCCGCACCAGTATATAATTACCAGCGCGGCCAGCGTATTTCGAAAATCTTAGATCGACGGAAACCGGCGCCGGTTAGGCGACCCTGCGATGGCGATCGTTGGAGGCATCACCGGGTACTGGTGTCCATTTGGCAAGGCCGATGATCTCAGGCCCGCTGGCGGCGGACATTTGGGCGAAGTCATGATCGCTACCGGGCGCGGCCACATTGGCTTCTTGATTGCCGGCCAAGAGTTTGCGCAAACGGTTGCGGACGCGGCTCACAAATTCGGCAAGAGCGCGGCCCTGTTCCATGTGCGCCTGGGAACGGACGTGCTGGATATACGCGGCGGTCGACATGGCGCCGGGCAGATCGAAATTATCGGTGTTGTTGTTTTCGGTCTTCATTTTATTTTATTCCTTAAATTGCGGCGCATTGATCGCCGGTCGTCTCATACGATGTTCGTTCCTTAACTATATAGTCCTATTGCCGGCATTTCGTTAGCCGGGCAAGCACATTTCAGACATGCAAAAAATGCATGTCTATTATTATTTTATCGTTAATTCAAATAGTTACGAAGCTTCTTAAAATCGCTTCATTTGCGCCTGGCTGCGAAATTACCCCAAGATCAGTAGGAATTGCTCTGCCGGTCCGGGATCATATGGAAGGCAAGGCCGTCGATCACCTCGGCCAGCAGGGGATCGGAGACGGATGCGGGCCGGGGCAAGGTGGCCCAGGCCTCGGCCCTAGCATGGCCAAAGCAAAAGATCATGCCGGCGCGCATTTTGGGTCCCTGATGGCTGGACTTCGCCTCCGACGGCGCTTTGCACAATTCGCTGGAGATGTCGGTCGCTTCGGGATCGAACACCAGCAAAATTTTGTCGGTCGTCGGAACGGTGACTTTGGTTGGGGCGAACGTGGTTTTCAGCCCGGAAAAATTGCTATCCAGGGCGCGCACAAACATCGCTTCGATCTTACCCTGGTTACCGAGCAGGGGTTGCCCAAGAACCATCACCGCCAGGCGGCCGCTTTTGGTGGCGTAATTCAGATGGCTGCCAACATTGACGGACTGACCGCCGCTGGACGAATAGGTTACGCAGCCGGCCAGCAACAGACTAATAGCAATCACAATTATGCGCGGCATGAATGGAGCTCCTCGTCTGGTGTTGGCGCTCGTACTCTAGCACTGCTTGGCGGGTCCGCAAATCGCGGGCCCGGCAGTTCGGATTTGACCATCGGGTTTTTAAGCGACACTCTTGGTGGTAATCCAAATCCACCCCAAAATGGCAACAGCGAAGGAAATTGGCCAATGGAAATGCTGCAACCGCCCGGCTGGCCGCGCGCCAAAGGATACTCCAACGGCATCGCCGCCAAGGGAACTATGGTGTTTACCGCCGGCCTCGTCGGCTGGAACGAAAACGAAGAGTTCGAGACCGATGATTTCGGCGGCCAGGCCCGCCAGGCATTCACCAATATCGTCGCCGTGCTGGCCGAAGCCGGCGCTGGCCCGGAGCATATTGTGCGCATCACCTGGTATGTGGGCGACAAGGCAGAATATCTCGGCGCCCTCAAAGATGTGGGCACCGCTTACCGGGACATCATCGGTCGCCACTACCCGGCGATGGCGGTGATCGAGGTCAAGGGCTTCGTCGAGGAAGGCGCCAAGATGGAAATGGAAGCTACCGCCGTCATACCGGACTAAACGGGAGAACGGAATATCACTGAAACTTCGGCGGCGGCGGAAGACGAAGCCGGCATTCGCTTCTTCTCCAACCGCCAATTGCAACTCATCTGCGCCATATCGCTGACCACCATCGTCGGCCAATCGGTCATATCGCCGGCGCTACCGACTATTCGCCATGCCCTCGGCGTGGCGCCAGAACAGATCGGGCTGGTGATCACCGCCTTTACCCTACCGGGCATCTTTTTCGTACCCATCACCGGCGTGCTTGCCGACCGCTATGGCCGGCGCACCATCATCATTCCCTTATTGTTTCTCTACGGCATCACCGGCGCGGCCTCTGGCCTAGCGCCCGATTTCGAAACCTTGCTGGCTTTGCGCTTTCTAACCGGCATCGCGGCGGGCTCGCTCGGCTCGCTCTCCATCGTCCTGGTTGCCGATTTTTTCTCCGATAAGCAGCGGGCGCGGGTGTTCGGTATGCGCATGGCCATCGGCCAGGTGGGCAACGCCACCATGCCGCTGGTGGCCGGCGGGCTTGCCGTCATCGGCTGGCAATATCCGTTCGCGCTCTATGCGTTGGCCATTCCGGTGGGCCTGTTTGCGTTGAAGATCATGGAAAAGGACCGGCCCGAGGAAAGCGCCGGCCTCACCGCCTATCTTTCCAAAACTTTGGGCGCGGTCTCGTCGAAGCGGATATTGACGCTGCTCACCATTCCGTTGTCGCTGACCATCGTCAATCACGGCATCAACCTCACCTTCATTCCGATCCTGATGGAGCTGTCGTTCGATGCCTCCGCATTCATGATCGGCATCATCGTTTCGGCGCGGGTCACGGTGGGCGCCATCTTCGCCTTCAATCTTGGCCGGCTAGTGGCCCGCTTCGGCGAGGTTAATCTGCTCTATGTATCGTTTTCGGTGCTTGGCATAGCCTTTCTGATCACGCCTCTGATGCCCAGCGTCTGGTGGCTGTTGGCGCCGGCGATCCTGTCGGGAATTACCACTGGTATGGCCTTTCCGGCATTCCAGTCGATCCTGGTACGGCAAGCCCCGGAAGGCTCCCTGGCTGGCGTCATGGCCGCCAACAGCGTCGCCGCGCGCCTTGGCCAGACCATCGGGCCGTTGCTGGCCGGGCTCGGATTTACAGTGATCGGGCTGGACCTGGTGTTCGTGGCGGCGGCGGTCATTGTTTTCGCGGCGCTGATATTCTTGGCCTTTGCCTTGCGCCGCTACCGCACGGCACCGGCACCATGACGCTCGATCAAACCACAATTTCCGGCAAAATGTCGGCCAACATGCGCGGCATCCTTTTGATGATCGCGGCGACCATGCTGCTGACCACCATGTCCAGCCTGGTGCGCGTCGTTGCCGAGGATATGCATCCCTTCCAGGTTGCCTTCATGCGCAATTTCTTCGGCCTGGTCTTGCTGATGCCGATCCTTGCCCGCCAGGGGTTGGCGCCGTTGCGCACCAATAATATGGGGCTGATGGCAGTGCGCGGGTTCTTCAATGCGATTGCCATGCTGGCCTATTTCCTGGCCCTCGGCATGATGCCGTTGGCGGAATTGTCGGCACTGAGCTTCACGGTGCCCCTGTTCGTGGCCGTCCTGGTGGTGCCGTTCCTTGGCGAACGGCTGGGACCGCGGCGCATTGCCAGCCTGATCATCGGCTTTTCCGGCGCCCTAATTATCCTGCGTCCGGGTATCGAGATCGTCGATATCGGCGCCCTTTATGCCATTGTTTCTTCGCTGAGTTGGGCTATCGCAGTGATCGTCATCAAACAGCTGTCGCGCACCAATTCGACGGTCACCATCACCATCTACGGCATGCTGTTTCTGGCGCTGTTTACCATGGTGCCGGCTTTGTTTGTCTGGCGCTGGCCTGACCCCCAGGAATATCTCTGGCTGGTCGGGATCGCCGGGCTTGGCACAGTCGGGCAATTGGCGTTTGCGCAGGCCCTCAAAAACGCCGACGCCAGCCTGATCATGCCGTTCGATTTCACCAAGCTCATCTGGGCGAGCCTGTTCGGCATCCTGATTTTTTCCGAAGTGCCGACGATCTGGACATTCGCCGGCGGCGGGCTGATTTTCGCCAGCGCCAGCTATGTCACCTACCGGGAAGGCTTGGCCAAAAAACAGAAACCCGCGCCGTCCGAACCGGGTCTTTAAAATTTAAGCGGTGGCCGCCGGCAGCGGATGCAGATCGATCAGCGCCATCTGCCGGCGCGCCAATGTTTCCAGCATCTCGGAGCGGGTTTCTTTGTGCGCCGGATCATCCCAAAGATTGATGATCTCGTCGGGATCATCGATCAAATCGTAAAGCTCGCCCCAATCGTTGCCGTGATAAAGGGTCAGCCGGTATTGTTCCGTCACCAGCGTATGGCAGCGCGCCGGCGGCGGCTGATCGAAATAGCCGCGCTGGTCTTCCTGTTCAATCAGCACCGCGCCCGGCCCCTGATCCGGGGCGCCGCCAACCTCCGGCATTAGCGAGCGCCCTTGAATACCGTAATAGGGCTCATAGCCGGCGCGGTCCAAAATGGTCTGGGCGATATCCAGGGTGCCCGACATGGCGTCCGAGGCGCCGCCGTTTGTCGTACCATCCACGTCCGCCCAGATGAACGGCACCCGGATCAGCCCGTGATAATGGATCGGCCCTTTCAGCATAAGCTGATGATCGCCCAAAAGATCGCCGTGATCGCTGGTGAAGACGACAATAGTGTCGTTGGCGAGGCCCAATTCTTTAAGTTTATTCATGACCATGCCGACGCTGTCATCGACCATGGTGATCATGCCGCAGGTGAGCGCCATGGCTTCGCGCACATGTGCTTCTTCGGCGGCGAACAGGTTCTGGCCTTGGGTGACCTGGCTGCCGTCTTCGCGCTTGTCCCAGGCCCATTGCACCGAATTGGGCGGCGCCACGTTGGTACGCCAGGAATCCGGCAGCTCCATATCATCGGGATCATACATGTCCCAATATTTGCCTGGCGGCGTGAACGGATGGTGGGGATCGGGATAGGACATCATCATGAAGAACGGATTTTCGGCGCCGCTGTCTTTATATTTTTGCAAATAATCTAAGCTGTTCTCGGTGATATAGCTAGTCGGGTAGGATTCTTCCGGGACCGCCGTCCGCCAGGTTTGCGGGCCGGTATAATTGTGCGGCAAGGCGTTGTCGGGGCCGCGCAAATTTTCCGAGCCCGGATGGCGTTCTTCCAGCCAAAGGGTGTAGTGACCGCCAACCTTATCGCCATGGCCGGTGCACAAATTCACATGGTCGAACCCATAGAACGGCATATCCATTTTGTAATCGGAGCCGACCTTATAATTCTCGTCGGTTTCTTGGGTGTAGAAATCCCTGATATGGTCGGGGCCGACGGCGTCGCGCAAGTGTTCCGGCGCCGGGGTTAGCCCGTCGGGCGTTTCGGGACGCTCAAAATAGGGATTGAGGCTGCCCATGTTCTGCAGATGGCTCTTGCCGACGAGGGCGGTCTCGTACCCTTGAGCGTGCAGGATATCCAAAAACGTCACGCTACGCCGATCGAGAGAGATGCCGTTATGGCGCACCCCATGCACCGACGGCATGCGGCCAGTCACCAGGGTCGAGCGGTTCGGCTGGCAGACGGCGCTGGCCACATAGAACCGCTCGAAGCGGGTGCCGCGCGCCGCGATGGCATCGATGTTCGGCGTCTTGACGATAGGATGGCCATAACAGCCGAGGTAATCAGCCCGGTGCTGATCGGTGATGATAAACAGGAAATTGGGTTGCTTGGCGCTGGCCATGATCTTGCGGTTCCCCGGCAGTTGTTATCTGGAATTCATAATGCAATTTCGATGCGCCATTGCAACCGCACAGCAACGTTATTCGACCGGGTTTTCCAAGGTGCCGATGGGATCGATGGTGATCGAAACCACGTCGCCGGGCTTAAGGAACACCGGCGGCTCGAAGCCGATGCCGACGCCCACCGGCGTGCCGGTGGCGATGATGTCGCCGGGGATCAATGTGATACCTTCGGAGATCGAAGCGATCAGCGTCGGCACATCGAATATCAGCGCCGCCACCTTGGCATCTTGGCGCGGCTCGTCATTGACCCGTGTGGTCAGATGGAACTCGCGCACATCGCCGGCCTCGTCGGCGGTCAGAATTACCGGCCCCATGGGACAGAAACTGTCGAGGCCCTTGCCGATGAACCATTGCTTGTGCCGGTGCTGGAGCGTGCGCGCCGTCACGTCGTTGATCACCGTATAACCATAAACGTGATCCAAGGCGTCTTCTTTTGATATGCCGCGCCCGCCGGGGCCAATGATGACCCCTAGCTCGCCCTCGTAATCCACCGAATTTGTGGGATCAAGGCTGGTCAGGATGGGATCGCCCGGCCCCACTACCGAGGTGTTGGGTTTGGTGAAAACGATCGGGAATTCCGGCACCGCAGTGGCGCCGGCGGTGGCATCGAACCCGCTATCGTGAAATTCCTGGGCGTGTTCGTGGTAGTTGCGGCCCACCGCCAGCACGTTGCGCAGGGGGTTGGGGATCGGCGCCAAAAGACGCACGTCCGCTGCATCGATCCTGGCATCATCGCCAGCGTTATCGATAGCAGCCTGGGCCAGCCTGAGGCCTTCGCTCCCAAGCGCAATAAGGCCGTTCAGATCGCCCGGCAAGTTGGCATCGGCACCTGAGAAATCGACAATCTGCCCGGCACCTGTATCGAGGGCGCCGATGCGGGGCGCCGAGGCCCCTTGTTGAAACGTAACGAGACGCATGGATAATCGCTCCTGATAAATTTTGGCTGTGGGTTAGGGCTTGAGGCCCATCTGTGCAAGCACCGCTTGCGCGAGGGTTGAGCCGGCGCGTCCATATTCTTCGCGCATCTGAAAATGGTTGTTGCCGGGGAAGACCAGCGGCTCCGAGGCGCGCCCCGTCGCCCCTTCCCAGGCCGCCGCCAGAACCCGGCTTTGGCGCTGAAATTCGTCCAGCTCGCCGCCGCCGTAAGCAAAGATGGCGGGCGGCGCATCGCTTCGAAGATGACGGCCGGGGCTCAAGCGTTGCTCATCCTCAGCGCTCAGATCAAGGTATTCGTTGCGCGCCGACAAGCGCACCGGCGCCAGATCATAAGGCCCGGAAACCAAAGTGGCACCCTTGATCACATCCGCCGGCAGACCAAAATCGGATTGCCAATCAGTGACCGCCGTCATCGCCGTCAGGTGCGAGCCGGACGAATGGCCACACACATGGATGCGCGCCGCATCACCGCCGAGGCTGGCGGCATTGGCATAGCAATGGGCAACCGCTTCGCGACACTGGCGCACCATGTCGCCAAGGCTGACATTGGGCACCACAGAGAAATTAGGCGCTACGAACACGGCACCGGCGCGCACGAATTCGGGCGCCACCTGGCCGTCGCGGCCTTCTTCGGCTACCAGCCAGGCGCCGCCGTGGAAATAGATCAAGATGGGCGCGTCTACAGGCGTGGCAGCCTTCGCCCGGTACACCGCCATCCATTGATCGTCTTCGGGGCCGTAAGAAACCTTGGGCTCGCAGTCGAATTCGGCGCGCGCAGCCGCCGTGTCCACTTGCGCCTGTTTACTATAGGGCCCGATATCGGGAACCAGCGTCCGCTGATTATATTGGGCGTTCAATTGTTCCTGATCATAGTCGCCGAATATTTTGGTCACGCGCGCCTCTCCGGTGCCGCTTCAAATAGCGTTGACAGCATCAACCCGGCGGTTTAACCATTTGCGTGATGGTTCCCGCAAGGGATTAATAGGGAATGCGGTGCGCGGAGTTTCCGCAAAGCCGTTACTGCCCCCGCAACTGTGAGCAAATCGGCGCCCTTGTCGAAATGCGAGTCAGAGACCTTCCATCGGCGTTTAGAAATGCTATCCAGGCATTTACAGCAACACGGAGGGTGATCATGAGCGAGCACACGAATACCGAGGCCAAAACAATTTCCAGCCAGGCGCCAGCAGTATCCCTGTCACAGCGCGCCGGCATCGCCGCCATCGGCGGTATCTTGGGCGTCTTCCTATTGATTGGCGTTGGTTTCGCAAATCCCAACATCATCCACGACGCCGCCCACGACGCGCGCCACGCTAACGCGTTTCCCTGCCACTAAAGCAGCCTCATGCTATATCGGTTGTTGGCAACCGGCCTGATTTCGGGTGCGGTTGCGGGCGTCGTTATGACTGTGGTGCAGATGTTTCTGGTCGCGCCGCTGATCTTTGAGGCTGAGCAATACGAAATTTCCGCCGCCGCACAGGTGGCCGCTGCCGCTACGCCGGCCGGCCCCTCGGTCTCCCATACCCACGATAGCGGTTTGAGCCACGCCCATTCCGGCGGCGGCGCAGCCCACGGGCATGGCGAGGAAGCCGTCGGCGCTTCGGGCGCGGTGCATGTCCACCAGGACGCCAGCGCCCACACCCACGATGCGTGGCAGCCTGAAGACGGCTTCGAGCGTACCGGCTTTACACTGCTGGCCAATATTCTGGCGGGCGTCGCGTTCGGCTTATTGCTGGCGACGGCGCTTACGCTTTATGGCCGCGCTATCACCCTGACCCAGGGTTTGATCTGGGGGGCGGCGGGCTTCTTGAGCTTCGCGCTGTTGCCGGCCCTCGGCCTGCCGCCGGAGCTTCCCGGCGCTGCGACCGGCGCGTTGCAGGACCGGCAAATCTGGTGGCTGGCCACGGCTATTGTTTCGGCGGGCGGCCTGGCGGCCTTGACCATGGGCACCGGTGCTACGACGCGCATCGCCGGCATCGTGGTATTGGCGGCGCCGCACATCATCGGCGCGCCGCATGCGGCGCAAGGCGAAGTTGGCCTGGCGCCGCCGGAACTGGCGGCCCAGTTCGTGGTCAATTCGCTGTTCACGTCGCTGGTTATGTGGCTGGTGATCGGCGCCGGGATGGCCTATGTGACGGCCCGCATGGACGCCAAACAAAACAACCGCATCGACGCCGGAAACGCCCTTCCGTAAGCGCTAACGCGGTTAGTCCTTGTCCGTGACGCCGGCCTCGCCAAAGGTGGCCATGCCGGCATGGCACGCAGCTGCGCATTTCAAAAGATTAACCGCAACGACGGCGCCGGACGCTTCGCCAAGACGCATGCCCAAATTCAAAAGCGGCGCCATGCCCATCTTGTCCAACAGACGGATATGGCCGGGCTCGGCCGAGACATGCCCGGCGATGCAGTGATCGAGAGCGCCGGGCGCCGCCGCTGCCAAGGCCGCCGCCGCCGCACCGCAGACATAGCCATCCAGAACCACAGGCTGACGATTAAGCCGCGCCTGGGTGATGGCGCCGGCGATCGCTGCCAGCTCGCGCCCGCCGACTGAGGCCAGAACATCAAGCCCGTCGCCGAACGCAGGCTTATGGCGCTGAACCGCATCGGCCACAACGCGCACTTTCAAGGCCAAGGCATCACCTTCGACGCCGGTTCCGGGCCCCACCCAATCGCCAGCTTCGCCGCCATGGATGGCATGGGCAATGGCGGCGGCCGGAGTAGTGTTGCCGATCCCCATCTCGCCGAGGCAAATAACATCATAATCGGCACCAACCGCTTCCATGCCGCGCCGGAACGCCGCCGTGCACTCGGCGTCATCCATGGCCGGCTCTTGGCTGAAATCCTGGGTTGGATTATCCAGATCCAGCGCCACCACTTCCAGATCGGCGCCGGCCACACCGCACAACTGATTTATCGCAGCGCCGCCGGCCTCGAAATTGGCGACCATCTGAAAGGTCACCTCGGGCGGGAAGGCCGACACGCCTTGCGCAGTTACCCCGTGATTGCCGGCGAAAACCGCCACTTTGATACGCTCCACCCGGGCCGGATGGCGGCCCTGCCAGGTGGCCAGCCATTCGGCGATATCTTCCAGCCGGCCGAGGGAGCCGCCGGGTTTGGTCAATTGCGGCTCCCGCGCCCGGGCATTTTCCGCCGCCTGAACATCGCCAGCCGGCAGGGTTTGCAATAGCGCGCGCACATCACCGAGGTTTTGAATATCTGTCATAAATTACTGGTCTCCATCATTTTTTATGGAAGTTGATTTGGCATGTGTATTATAGGTAGAGGACATATCTGGAAAGGGGAAAACCTCCGCCGTGGCTTTGATCGAAAACCAAGATGACAATGGCATCTACCGGGATTGGACTGACGATCTCAGGATCAGCCTTTTGTTCCTGACCCGTATTCCCTGGACCGGGCGCTCTGAGATAAGCGGCGAGCCGGAATTGCTGCCTTTGGCGCCAGCCACCCGCTTCTTCCCGGTCATCGGTATGATCACCGGCGCCATCGGCGCACTGGTTTTGATGGCCGCCGATTGGGCACAGTTGCCGGCCCTGGCGGCGGCTTTATTGGCCTTGGCGGCCATCGCCATCGCCACCGGCGGGCTGCACGAGGACGGGCTGGCCGATACCGCCGACGGCATCGGCGGCGGCGCGGGGCGCTTAGCGCGGCTAAAGATTATGTCGGACAGCCGCATCGGCGCCTATGGGGTATTGGCGCTGATCTTTTCGGTATTGGCGAAAGCCGCTGGGCTGGCCGCCTTGGGCGCCGCCGACGGCGCCCTCGCCTTGTTCGCCGCCGCCGCAGTATCGCGCGGCATCCTGCCGGTCTTCATGCGTCACATGCCGCACGCCAAGGAAAGCGGCCTCGCGGCCGCCGCCGGCAAGCCCGCGTTTAATCCGGTGGCCGTCTCCGTCTTGATCGCCGCCGCCATCCTGTTGCTCAGCTTTGGCTTTTGGATCAGCGTCGGCGTTGTCCTGGCCATTGCCATCGTTACCGGTGCCATGGCCTGGTGGGCTATGCAGAAGCTGGGCGGTCAGACCGGCGACGTGCTCGGCGCCATCCAGCAGATATCCGAATTGGTGATCATCCTGTTCATCGCCGCGGCCGGACAGAGCCATCTGGCTGACTGACCGGCGGTCATGTGAATTTGCTAAGCGGGCTAATATTCGGTCGCTCTTGGTCAAGGAACATGCCGGCCTGTAGTTTGCTCAACGTGCTAGTCTGGACGTACCGCGATACAGATGATGATAGGCCCGAACCTGGCGGGATTGTTCTTCATCAAAAGACTGCCCAACTTTGCCCCCAAATGGCGCAGACCACGTCCCCAAGGCGTCCCAAAACCTTGCATGCTGGCCCTCGATAATCCGGCGCGCTCGAATATTTTGGTCAGCTGCCATTGTGATATTGGCGTGATATGCCCGCCGGGGCCATAATCGGAATCCTTAAAATATTTGAAGGTCCCAGATTTTATGAATGAGAGAAGCGAGCGCGGCGTATCGATGTTCGGTGTTGAGATGATGACCGTCCCTCCGGGCCGGACCAATTGCACAATCTGGCGCAGATATTGCCATGGATTTTCGAGATGCTCTATCACTTCCATGGAAATTACGGCATCAAATTGCATTGCGATCTGGGGCGCAAATGTTGTGTTTAAATCGGCCTCGATAAACGGAACGCCGCTTGATACCGAAAAATATTCGTCGGTAATATCACAGCAGGTAACATGGAACCCGGCATCCATAAGCCGCAAGGCAAAAGCGCCGGAGCCGCTGCCCAGTTCGAGAATTTGCGCACCGGATGTGATCGAGCCCCGCGCCAAATCCAGCATGTATTCGTGAAGTCCTTTTTGAGCGAACACCGGCAATCCCTTGTAATTCTCCGCCGCTTCGCTGTTATCGGGATAATCTGCGATTGGGTTGGCTCCCTGGATTGGTCCTGCCGGAACAAATATTCTAAAATCTGAGGCGTTGGGCCAAATCCAGTTTCTCAGTGGTGATGGCGGTCATGTCCACCTTAGGTGCCGAATGCCGACGGTCGGGGAGGACATTTGGATTCGCTGATGCCTTCAAGCTATCATTATTTTGCGCCTATTTCGAGGACGAAACTGACGCGCCGGTTGCGTGCCGGCTTACAGCCAAGCGCGCCAGGCTATTCATCGACAAGCGCCATCAGTTCTTCCTCCGCGAAGGGTCTGGCAAGAACCATGTCGGCGCCGAATTTCTACGCCAATACTAGGAAATCTAAGTTCCGGGCACGGCCACCGCTGGAGATGCATATGATATTCAAATCGGGATAGCCCCGTTTGAATTTGGTGATCGTTTGCACGCCTTCGTTTTCCGGAATGTTGAATTGTGAAAATACCCGCTCAAGACCAGCGTCACGTTTCTTCAGCGTGCACAACCCGTGCCAGGGTCAGCACATCCACATCGCCAGCACCGGCGCGAAGGAGCGCATCGGCACATGTGGACACCGTGGCACCGGTGGTCATGACATCATCGATCAGGACAATGCGCTTGCCCTCAATGCGACCCTTGGCGGATGCGTGTATATCGAACGCGCCCTTGACATTGCGCCAGCGGTTATGCGCCGACATGCGCACGTGCGGCTCGGTCTTGCGCCGCCGCATCAACGCCCGGGGCATAGCGCCGACGCCGCATTCCCGTTCCAGCGCCTGGGCCAGCAGCGCCGCCTGATTGTAGCGCCGGGCGAAAAGCCGGGTCCAATGCAGCGGCACCGGGATCAACAGATCGGCGTCCTCCAGCAGAGGCGCACCGGCGCGCATCAGCCATTTGGCGAAAGTGCGGGCCGCGTGGGTTTGATCCGCATGCTTGAAGGCCAGCACCAGGCCGCGGCTGTCGGCATCATAGACAAATACCGCCCGCGCCCGCCCGTAGCGGGGCCGCGCCCGAGCGCAGGCACCGCACAAGGCATCCATACCGGCATCATACTCAAAAGGCCGCCCGCAGGCACCGCAATGAGGGCTGGCGATAAAACGGACCGCCGGCCAGCAGCTTTGGCAAAGGGCGCCGTCGGTTTCGGTTAGCGCCCCGCACCGCAGGCATTGAGGCGGAAAAAGCGCATCCAAGGTGCCCTCCCACAGGGGCCTTAATGCAGGCGCTACCGTTCCTAGGAATGATCGTGTATCGCTGTTCGGCATTGTTCTTAAGGCCCATTTAAGCCAGTTTTCTTTAAACGGCATGGAAGCGGGCCGCATTATGCGGGCCGCGCCGAAGGGCGGCAAGCAAGCCTGTGAATGAAGTAGCTCAAATCTTTGACCGCAACCTGTTGCGCCGCCGCCGGGACCGCGCCGCGCCCAATTTCGACGATTTCGATTTCTTAGCGCGCCGGGTAGGCGAATTGACCGCCGATTGTCTAGAAGATATCCGCCGCCAATTCCCGACGGCACTCGAACTTGGCTGCCGCACCGGCCAGATGGCGGAAATATTGCAGGGGCGCTCAGGCATCGAAACCCTGGTGCAATCGGATTTATCGGAAGCCATGGCATCACGGGCGAAAGGCGGGGCCGGCGGTCTGACCATCGCCGCCGACGAAGAAGCCTTGCCCTTTGCCGAGCAAAGCTTCGATCTGGTAATCAGTTGCTTAGCGCTGCATTGGGTCAATGATCTGCCCGGCGCACTGATCCAGATACGCCGCGCTCTGAAACCCGATGGTCTGTTTCTGGCAGCGTTCATGGGCGGCGCCACTTTGGCCGAATTGCGCGCCGCCTTGCTGGACGCGGAAACCGAAATGGAAGGCGGCGCCTCCCCGCGCGTCTCGCCATTTGCCGATGTACGCGACGGCGGCGATCTATTACAGCGCGCCGGCTTCGCCCTCACGGTCGCCAACACCGAAAGTCTGGAGGTTTCGTTCCCGAGCCCGGCGGCGTTGTTGGCGGACCTCCGCGGCATGGGCGAAACCAACGCCACCATACAGCGGCGACGCTCATTCATGCGGAAATCCACGTTGGCAAGAGCAATGGCGCTGTATCAGGAGCGCCACGGCGATAGCGGCGGTCGCATCACTGCGACATTCGAAATTATATTCCTGACCGGCTGGGCCCCCGGCCCCGGCCAGAGCCAACCCCTGGCGCCGGGGTCGGGCCAGGTGTCATTAACCAAAGCCCTGAGCGGCGATGGCAATCAGGGCGGGGATTGAAGCTGGCCTGGCGCGGCGGTAGTTTGCATCTATGCGTTATCCCGCCCCCCTCATTCCCGGAAAATTGATCAAGCGATATAAACGCTTCCTGGCCGATATCACCCTTGAGGACGGCACCCAGATCACCGCCCATTGTGCCAATACCGGCACAATGTTGGGCGCCAAAGATCCGGGCTCCGAGGTCTGGGTCTCGCCCGCCAACAATCCCAAACGCAAATTGCAATATACCTGGGAGCTGGTGCGGACGCCTGGAGGGCTGGTCGGCATCAATACCGGCCACGCCAACCGCATCGCCGAGGAAGCCATTGCCGCCGGCGCTATTGCCGAGCTATGTGGCTATAACGAAATCAAGCGCGAAGTGAAATACGGAAAAAATTCGCGCATCGATCTCTTGTTGTCGGGGCCCGGAAAACCCAATTGTTATGTAGAAGTGAAAAGTGTAACTCTGAAACGGAACGATATTGCGGAATTTCCCGATGCGATAACGGCGCGCGGCGCCAAGCATCTGGCCGAGCTTACCGATCAAGTGGCCGCTGGCAGCCGCGCGGTCATGCTCTATATGATGCAGCGCCGCGATGCGGATATGTTTGCCATCGCCGCCGATATCGATCCGAACTATGCCGAGGCGCTGGCCGCCGCCATGAAGGCTGGCGTTGAAGCCCTCTGTTACCGGTGCCGGGTTGCACCGGACGAAATTGTGATCGACGGCCCGGTTGCCATAGTTGCACCGGGCGGTGCATAAAAATGACCGTAGCAAAGCTGCCTGGGCTGTGGAATAATCCGCGCCGGGGGGGCCTAGGAGCGATGCAAATTGGATGCTGAATCAAGATCAATAAAAATCCATTCCGAGGAAGATTTTGCCGGAATGCGCAAGGCCGGACGCTTGGCGGCGGAAACCCTTGATATGATTGGTGAACATGTAACACCCGGCGTTACCACCGAACGCCTGGATGCGCTGTGCGCCGAATTTGTTGCGGATCGCGGCGGTATCTCGGCGCCGATGAATTATCGTGGCTTTCCGAAATCCATCTGCACCTCGGTCAATCATGTGGTCTGCCACGGAATTCCGGGCGACAAGGTTCTGCTGGATGGCGATGTGGTCAATATCGATGTGACGCCGATCCTAGATGGCTGGCACGGCGATTCCAGCCGCATGTACCCGGTTGGCGAAACCTCGATCAAGGCCAACCGGCTGATCGACATCACCTATGAATCCATGATGAAGGGTATTGCCGTTGTGAAGCCCGGCGCCACCGTCGGCGACATCGGCCACGCCATCGAAAGTTTCGTCAGCCCGTACCGCTATTCCGTGGTGCGCGATTTTTGCGGCCACGGGCTTGGGCGTATCTTCCACGATGCGCCCAATATCCTGCATTTCGGACGCCCCGGCCAAGGCACCAGACTGCGCGAGGGGATGTTCTTCACTATCGAGCCGATGATCAATATCGGCCGGCCCGAGGTGAAGATCCTGGGTGATGGCTGGACCGCGGTAACCAAAGACCGCTCCCTGTCGGCGCAGTTCGAGCATTCCATCGGCGTCACGGCGGATGGCTTTGAGATTTTCACCCTCTCGCCCGCTGAGCGCCACACGCCGCCCTACATATAATGAACCCTCAAACCCGGTGAGCGACAAGGCACAACATACCGGCCATCGGGCGCGGCTTCGGAGCCGCTTCTTGAAGGGCGGCGAAGAGGCTCTGCCTGATTACGAAATGCTGGAGCTGATATTGTTCCTTGCGCAGCCAAGGGGCGATACGAAACCGCTGGCCAAGCAATTGATCGCGCGCTTCGGCAGCTACGCCGCCGTGATCAGCGCCGAGCCCAAAGAATTGAAGGAGATAACCGGCATCGGCGACGCCGCCGTCGTGGCCTTGAAAACGGTGCGCGATGCCGCCGTGCGGCTGGCCCGCGAAGAAATTATCGGCGCGCCGGTATTATCATCGTGGCAGGCGCTGATCGATTATTGCCGGGCCACCATGGGCCACGCCAAGCAAGAACAGTTCCGCCTGTTCTATCTCAACAAGAAGAACGTGGTGATCGCCGACGAGTTGCAGCAGACCGGCACCGTCGATCATACCGCGGTCTATCCCCGCGAAGTGGTGAAACGGGCGCTGGATTTGGGCGCCACCGCGATCATCATGGTGCACAATCACCCATCCGGCGATACCAAGCCGTCGAGGGGCGATATCGAAATGACCCTGGAAGTGAAAGAGGTGTCCGAAAAGCTCGGTATCCGCCTCCACGATCACGTCATCATCGCCAAATCCGGCGCCACCAGTTTCAAATCCCAAGGTCTGTTGTAAGCCGCCGTCAATTTTCGGTTATCGGCATTCGTGACCTCGCCAAAACCGGGTAATTGGTCGGCCTTTGCGCCGATTTCGAGAACCAATAATAACGGCGAATTTTTGTCCGCCATTCCTTGAATTCAGCGGTTCCCGCTCCCAACTATAAGAAACGAAATTAAACAACGGACCGCGTGATAGTATGAACCAACCAGCACTTATCAGCGACACCGATAAGCGACCCCTGAATACCGCCTCGAATAACGAACGCCGGTCGCGCGGCGTGCGTTTTTCCGAAGTTAGTATTCCCAACATTCTGAACTTCTATCCCGACCTCGCCTGCCTGTTCCGGGACGGTAAGATCACGCACATGAACCGCTCGGGCGCCGCGCTGTTGGGTCTCAAGGACGACAATGACGCCTCGGGCTACCGCATGGCTGACCTCCTGGTGCAGGAATTCTCCGATGTAGCCGATGAGATAGTGGCCCAAATGCTGGACAACGGCGAGCCATTTTCGGCCAGGATCCGGACCGAAACGGGCCAATCCCTCAGCGTCAAAATGACCGCCCAATGGGCGCGCGAGATCGATGACGACGCTTTTGTGCTCTGCGCCCAGGATATTACCCAGCGGCTGGAATTGCTGGACGATATCAAACGCTCGGAAGAAAAATTCCGCCATCTGGTGGACAATGCCCTCGATCTGGTTTGCGCGGTCGAGGCCGGGCGTATCACCTTCGTCAACCGGACCGGTCTCGATATGCTGCATGCATCCTCGGCGGCGGAACTGATCGGGCGCAACGTGGCCGAATTGTTCAGCGCCGACTACCGGCAGATTTTTACCGATGCGCTGGCCGAGCTTAGCGTCGAAGACGGGCTTATGCCGGCCAAGCTTTTGCGTCTGGATTTGGTTCCCTTTGATGCCCATGTCACCGTCAGCCGCCTGGCCCATCTCGGCCCGGATTTTTTCGTCATCCAGGCGCGCGACATATCCGAACACCGGCGCGCCGTGATGGCGCTGCATAGCGCCAATCTAGATCTGGAGGTTCGCGTGCGCTCCCGCACCCGCGATCTCGAAGACGAGGTCGAGCGCCGCCGTACGGCAGAAGAAAAACTGCGCGACATGGCCAACCATGACAACCTGACCGGCCTTCCCAACCGCGGCCATCTGCTGGACGTGCTGCAAATGGAGATTGAGGCCGCCGAGGAAAAGCCGCGCATGATGGCGGTCATGTACGTGGATTTGGATGGCTTCAAAGCGGTTAATGATACCCTCGGCCACAACGCCGGTGACATGGCGTTGAAGATCGTCGCGCAACGGCTCAAGGGCTGCATCAGGAAATCGGATGTGGCGGCGCGCCTCGGCGGCGACGAATTTGTGGTGGTGTTGCGCAACGTCAAAACCATTTCCATCGTTGAAAGCCGGGCCAGGGAAATCGTCGAAATGATGGGCGAGCCGTTCGACGTGGGCGGCGCGCGCCCGGCCGAGATCGGCGCCAGCGTCGGCGTTGCCTTATTCCCCAATGATGGCGCCACCCCCGATACGCTGCTGAAAGCTGCCGACGGCGCCATGTACGGCGTCAAGGCAGGTGGTAAAAACGCGGTTGCCTTCGCGTCTTAGCAGGCGATCAATGTCTGGGCGTGCAATGCCGCCCTAGGCCGCTATGCTGACGTCCATGCGGTTGTTTTTCGTCATTCGTATCTTCCTGCCGTTCGCCGCCGGCTACTACCTGTCCTACACCTTCCGTACCATCAACGCCGTCATCGCGCCGGAACTGGCCCGCGATATCGGTATCGATGCCGCCGGGCTTGGGCTGCTGACCAGTGTCTATCTGCTGACATTCGCCGCGTTTCAGATACCCTTGGGCGTCTTGCTGGACCGCTATGGCCCGAAATCGACCCAGGTTGTTTTGTTGATGTTCGCGGTTCTGGGCGCCGTCATATTTGCCGGCGCCGAAAGCGCCAGTGGGCTGATCCTCGGGCGGGCGCTGATCGGGTTCGGCGTATCGGGCTGTCTGATGGCGTCGTTCAAGGCGTTCGTGCAATATTTCCCGCGCCACCATCTACCCCTGGCCAACGGCATCATTTTCATGATCGGCGGCATCGGCGCTATGTCCTCGACGACCCCGGTCGAGGCGGCGTTGGGGATCACCGATTGGCGGGTTGTGTTTCTGTGGCTGGCGGCACTGACCGCAGGCACCGCCGTGCTGGTCGCCGTTATGGTTCCGCCGCGCCCCGAACGAAGCGCCGGCACCCAAGAATCTCTGGCCGCCAGCCTCAAAGGCTTCGGCGCCGTCATCCGCCATCCCAAATTCTTGCGCTACGCGCCGCTTTCGGTGCTTTGTTCGGGCATGCTGATGGCGCTGCTGGGACTTTGGGCTGGGCCCTGGCTGCGCGACGTGGGTGGGCTTTCAAGGGGCGCCGCCGCCAATGCCTTGTTCCTGGCGTTCGGCGCTATGACAATCAGCTATTTCTCATCGGGTTGGCTGGCGGGGCGTGTGCAGGCGCGCGGCATCGGGCTTGAAAAACTGTCGGTGACTGGCATGTGCCTCTATATGGCGGTGCAAGCCTTGATCGCCTTCGATCTGGGCTCTGGTGCCGACATTTGGTCGATCGCCCTTTGGGTATTGTTTGCCACCTTCGGCACCGCCGGCAGCCTGATCTATGCGGGGCTGGCGGGCGCCTTTCCGCCGGAACTGGCGGGCCGGGTCAACACGGCGCTTAACCTGCTGGTATTCCTTGTCGCCTTCGCCGCCCAATGGGGCATCGGCGTGATCATCAATTACTGGCCCGCCGAGGCGTCCGGACGCTTCGACGCCGAAGCCTATGCCGCCGCATTCTTGGTTGCGCTGGCTGCGCAAGGCGCCGGCCTTTTGTGGCTAATCGCCATGCCGCTGATTTGGCGGCAACGCTAGTCTTTGGCGGCGGCTTTTTGCATCGCTTGCCAGACGGTTTCGGCCGTCGCCGGCATCGGGATATCGGTAACGCCCAAGGGCCGAAGCGCATCCAAAATAGCGTTGATCACCGCCGGCGGCGCCGCCAGGCAACCATTTTCGCCGGCGCCCTTGATACCGAGGGGGTTGGCTTGGCTCAGGCTCGGCGCCAACCCCAATTCCATCGCCGGAATATCGGCGGCGCGCGGCAGGGCGTAATCCATTAACGAGCCGGAGAGCATCTGGCCGCTTTCCCCATCGTAAGTGACCGCTTCCAGTAGCGCCTGGCCGATACCTTGAGCGACACCGCCATGGATCTGCCCGGCCACCAATTTCGGATTGACCGCCACACCCACATCGTCGAAGGCGGTGTAGGCGGTGATCTCGACCGCCCCGGTTTCGGGATCAATCTCGACCTCGGCCAGATGGCAGCCGTTGGGAAAATTGAATGGCCCTTCGAACACGGCGGACGCTTCCAGCCCGGCGCCGGAGCCGGGTGGCAGACCAATCGGCTGATAAGCGGCGGCGGCCACTGCGCCCAATGCAAGGGCCCGGTCGGTGCCGGCGACGCGAAATTCGCCGTCTTCGAAATCCACATCGCTGGCCGGCGCTTCCAGCAAATGGCCGGCGATTTTTTTGCCCTTTTCGATCACGTCATCGGCGGCCATTTTGAGGGCTGAGCCGCCCATCGACATGGAGCGCGACCCGAACGAGCCGCGGCCAAAGGCCACCCGGTCGGTGTCACCCTGCACCACCATTACATGATCCAGCGGCACCCCCAGCCAATCGGACACCATCTGCGCATAGACCGTCTCATGCCCCTGGCCATAGGAAAACGTACCGGCCAGCACCGTCACCCGGCCCGATGCATCCAGGCGCATTTCCATGCGCTCCGAAAACGCCGTGATGGCGAGAATATAAAACCCCATGCCCAGCCCGCGAAGCCGCCCCCTGGATTCCGCGTTGGCGCGGCGGGCCTTGAACCCGTCGTAATCGGCCGCCCCACATGCCGCCTCCAGAAGCACTTCGAAATCGCCACTATCGTAGGTATATTGCAGCGGTGTCTGATAGGGCATGGCGTCGGCTGGGATCAGGTTGCGGCGGCGCAATTCGGCGGCGTCCAGGCTTAGGGCTACCGCCGCATCGTCCATCATGCGTTCGATAAAATGCACCGCTTCGGGCAGCCCCGCCCCCCGGTAGGGCCCCAAGGGTGCGGTGTGGGTAAAGGCGGTGCGCACCGTCACATGGATGGCCGGAATGGCATAGACGTTGGACATATTAACGGCGGCGCGCAACGACGACACCATCGCCGATATGGTCTGATAGGCGCCGAGATTGGTGGTCAGGGTCATTTCGAGCGCGGTTATGCGCCCATCTTCATCGAACGCCATTTCGCCTTCGTCGGTCTGGTCGCGGGCGTGGGCATCAGCGGTCAGGTTATCGCTGCGCTCCCCCACCCATTTTACCGGCCGGCCCAGCTTTTCCGATGCCCACAAGACTAGCGCGTCTTCTGGATACACTGTGCCCCGTTGGCCGAAGCCACCGCCCACGTCGGGGCAGATAATATGGAAATCGGTTTCGGGGCGCTGGAAAACGGCGGCGGCCAGAACCTGGCGCAAGGTATGCGGCTTCTGGCAGGTGGAATAGAGGGTCAGGCGCCCACCGCTTGCATCCCCAATGGTTGCGCGCAGCTCCAACGGCACGGCGGACACACGCTGGTTCTGAACGGAGATGCGCTGCACATGATGAGCGCCCGCCAGACCCGTCGCTACGGCGCCCTCGTCGCCCATTTGGGTAGAGAAGCCAAGATTACCGGTGGCGCCTGGCCAAACCTCCGGCGCGCCTTCGGCCATGGCCTCCTTCGCCGACAAAACATGCGGCAGGGGCGCATAGTCTATTTGTATCAGCTCGGCAGCGCTTTTCGCCGCGTCCAGGCTTTCCGCCACTACCAGCGCCACCCGGTCACCCACATGGCGCACCAATTGGTTGGCCAGCACCGGTTGATGGGTGCGAAAGCCGGGCAGCCAGCCGCCGTCACCCTGCAATTGGGTACACGGAATGCCGCTGAGCCCATCGGCTTCCGTGTCCTTGCCGGTCGCCACGAGAAGCACGCCGGACGCCGCAGCGGCGGCCCCCACATCGATGGAAATGATTTCCGCAGACGGATGGGGCGCGCCGACCACATAAGCATGAACCTGGTCGGGGAGCGTGATATCGCCGACGAAGCGGCCCTGCCCGGTCAGGAAGCGCGCATCCTCCAGACGATTGACGGATGTCCCGATGCCGGTTTCGTTGCCCATTTGCGTGCCCCCTTAGCCTTACCGGTCGATCATAAACCGTTTCGTCTTTTTGCCCAACCGGCCCCGGCCTGATAGAATGCGGGGGCAACAATTCAGGACCGCGCCGGTTGCCCGGTCCCAAACCAAGCCATGAAAGTTCATCGATGATTCCAAGATATTCCCGGCCCGAAATGGTGGCCATCTGGGAGCCCGCCAACAAATTCCGCATCTGGTTCGAGATCGAAGCCCACGCCTGCGACGCGCAGGCTGACCTCGGCGTGATCCCAATCGAAGCCGCGAAAGCCGTCTGGGCCGGCGGTGGCAAACCATACACGCCCGAACGTATCGCCCGCATCGACGCCATCGAAGCCGAGACCAAACACGACGTTATCGCCTTCACAACCGAGCTGGCCGAACAGGTCGGCGAAGAAGCCCGCTTCGTCCACCAGGGCATGACCTCGTCGGACGTGTTGGATACAGCCTTCGCCGTGCAGCTTACCGAAGCCGCCGATATTCTGCTCACCGGCGTGGACCGGGTGCTGGCGGCCCTCAAATCCCGCGCCATCGAGCACAAAGACACGGTCTGCATTGGGCGCAGCCACGCTATCCATGCAGAGCCAACCACCTTTGGTCTTAAGTTGGCCGGCCACTACGCCGAGTTCCAGCGCGGCCGGGCGCGGCTTGAGGCGGCCCGCGCCGAGATCGCCACCTGCGCCATCTCCGGCGCCGTCGGTACCTTCGCCAATCTGGACCCGGCTGTTGAAGCCCACGTCGCCGATAAAATGGGCCTGACCCCGGAGCCGGTCTCGACCCAGGTCATTCCCCGCGACCGGCACGCCATGTTCTTTGCAACCTTGGGCGTGATCGCGTCCTCCATCGAAAGGCTGGCCACCGAGATCAGGCATTTGCAGCGCACAGAAGTTCGCGAAGCCTCGGAATTTTTCTCCGCCGGGCAAAAAGGCTCCTCGGCGATGCCGCATAAGCGCAACCCCGTCTTGACCGAAAATCTCACCGGCCTTGCCCGCACGGTGCGCGCCTGCGTCACGCCGGCCATGGAGAACGTCGCCCTCTGGCACGAACGGGATATCTCCCATTCATCCGTGGAGCGCGCCATCGGCCCGGACGCAACGATAACCCTGGATTTCGCCCTAAACCGCTGCGCCGGGGTGATCGAAAAGCTGCTTGTCTATCCGGACGCCATGCTGGCCAATTTGAACCAGCAGCGCGGCCTGGTATTTTCCGGGCGCGTGCTATTGGCGCTCACCCAGGCCGGGGTCTCAAGGGAAGACGCCTACCGCCTGGTCCAAACCAACGCCATGAAGGTGTGGGAGGAAGACGCCGATTTCCTGACCGAGCTTAAAGGCGATACCGAAGTGACAGCGAAACTATCCGAGGCCGAGATCGACGAGCAGTTCGATTTGGGTTATCACCGGCGCAATGTGGATGTGATTTTCAAGCGCGTTTTCGGATAAGCACGGCGATGGCCAATTCCGGCCTTCTCGGCCCCTATCCACTGACCGCCGCCGAGATTGATCAACGCATCGATACCTCCATCGCGGCCTTCGCATTGGGGCGGAAAGATGGCCGCAAGTTCCTGGTGCAGCATATCGGGCGCGCCGACAAGGACGCGAGCGCGGCTCTGAAGAGCCTGGTCGGCGATTACGACTATTTCAAATACCGGACCTATGTGTCGACGCGCCGGGCCTACGCCAAAGAATGCAAATTGTTCCACGATTTTCCGAGCGCGAACAACGCTGGCCACCCCGAGCCGCCGCCGGGTATCCGTGTAAAATGCCCGGTCGCCACCTGTCGTCTGGCGGATTGAACAGCTGTCCGGGGGGTATGGAAATGGATGCACCGAACCTTACCACCGCCATAACGGACTGGTCCCGCAAAGCACCCGCCGCACCCGCAATTTTGACAGCGGCTGGCACGCTGAGCTTTGCCGAATTGGACCGCGCCATCAATTGGACTGCCGATTCGTTCATGCGGGCGGGCCTGGCTTCGGGGAATCGCGTTGGCCTGCAACTGGCCAATCAAATTCAACAGCTGATTTCGTCGCTGGCCCTGGCCCGCCTCGGTGCCGGCCAAATAGCCTTCAACCTGTCGGATGGACCGCAATTTCGGGGCGATTTGATACGGCGTCTCTCTTTGGCGGCAATCATCACCGATCAGGCCTCCACCAACGGAAGCGGAGCGCCGGCGGTTGGGCCGCCGCCAGATACTTTGTCGGATTTAAAATCGCTGCCCACCATGACGTTCGATCCGGCGGTTGGCGGCGACTTGCCATATATTATCGCACCCACGTCCGGCACCTCAGCCGGCCGTCCAAAGCTTGGCATGATCAACCAACAGCTCGGTAAATTAAGGGGCAGAGCTTCGGGGCACCTATTGCCTGATGGTCCTGGATGTATTTTTCTTGCCTTGGGCGACGTTGCGTTTCAATCAATGAAACGCCGCGCGCTGGCCATCTTATATTCGGGTGGTTGTGTGGCCCTTCGAACCGGCACGGAAAACACATCCCAATTGATAGATTTCATCGCCGAAGGGGGCATAAATTATCTGAGCGGCACAGCGGTGCACGCATCGGCATTGTTGCAAGAGGCGCCGGCTGGTCCGGTCTTACTGCCAGGGCTCAATGCTATTCGTATGAGTTCGACACTAATTGCCGACAATTTGCGCGAAGAAATATTGGATCGGCTTACGCCAAAATTGTTTGTCACCTATGGCCTTACCGAATTTGGAACTGTCGCTGTTGCGACGCCCGGCCAGGTCGCCGCAATTGCGGGCGTGGTGGGAACATTGGTGCCGGGTGCCGAGGCCGCCATTGTTGATGATCGGGGCCAGCAATTGCCGGCCGGCGAGCCTGGTCATTTGCGGGTCAAATCCGATACGCTGGTCGGCGGTTATCTGGGCGCGCCGTTGGCGTCCGAAGAGGCGTTTCATGATGGTTGGTTCGATACCGGCGATCTAGTAACCATGACTTCGGATGGCTGTTTGATCCATCATGGCCGCGCCGATGATGTGATGATCTTGGACGGCATTAACATTCACCCGGCAGAAATCGAAAGCGCTCTCTTGCGCCACCCCGCAGTGGCCGAGACCGCGGCATTCTCCGTACAAGCGGATATCCGCGGCGATCTGCCGATGGTTGCCGTGGTTTTAAAAGAAAAGACGTCAGCAAAATTACTGATCAAATTTGGCCGTGCCGAACTTGGCTCCCGGCGCCCACGCGGCGTGATGATCCTGGACGCCCTACCGCGCAACGCCGCTGGCAAGGTGTTGCGCAACCAATTGATTGCCGAGTATCAGCGCCGCCATGGCGAAAACTTGGACCAATGAGCACCGACCGACTCCAGATCGTTGAAAAATTTGGCCGATTTAACACCAAGTTGCGGGGTTAAATCGTATACTGTCACGAATTAACCATCTGGCGTTTGTACAGTCCCTTCGCCCACTTCCCGGGCCGCGTCTTTCACGTCGTACTCGTAGATCCAGTCGCTTTGCATCATGGTTTTATCGGAGCCGATGCGGGTTTTTATCGCCATGCTCACGTCGCGTTTGAAGCGCTCAAAACGTGACGGCAGATGGTTGAACTTGGCCCGCGCCCGGGAGCCTGCTTGAATTTTCGTGGTCCGAGGTATGCGCAATCCTTCATAGGCCCGCAAGGCGCCGGCGATATCGTCCGGGCCGGTTGCCAGCAGCTCGGCAAGCACGCAGCCATCCTCGCTTGCCGTGCCGGCGCCCTGGCCAAGATAGGGCAGCATCGGGTGGACGGCGTCGCCGAGCATGGTAACGGTGCCCCGGCCCCAGGCCTTTAGCGGGTCGCGGTCGTAGAGCGCCCATTTGTAATATTTGTCGGAAGTCCGGAACAAGCGGTGGAGATAGTCGTTCCAGCCGGCGAAGGTGTCTGTCAGTTCGACAAGATCGCATTCCTCGGTCCAGGAATCCTCGGCCCAGGCGTCGCTGTCGAAATGGGCGACGAAATTCATCAACGTGCCGCGCCGCACCGGGTAATGCACCACATGGCCGTGCGGACCCCACCAGGCGGTCATTTCCATGACCCGGTCCTCAGGGCGAAGCGCTTCCATCGGCACCATGCCGCGCCAGCAGACGCAGCCGGTAAAGCGGGGCTCGCCGGCGCCGAACATGGATGCCCGCACCGCCGAGCGAATGCCGTCGGCGCCAACGATAATATCGGCCTCGATCTCTCGGCCATTTTTGAAACGGGCGACGGACGCCCTATCGCCGGGCGCCACCCCGGTGCATTGGTGGCCGAGATGGAAAATGTTATCGGGCAGGGCGCCTGCCAAAACATCCAATATGTCGGCCCGGTGGATGGTGAGAAACTTGGCTCCGAAGCGCGCCTCCAGCCCGCCGGCGCTGTTTTCCTGGCGCCGGATGACGCGCCCGCTCTTGTAGTTGCGCGCCATCGTGGCTTTGGTGTGATGGCCGATCTCGACCATCGCGTCTTCGACGCCCAGCAGGCGGAACGCCTTCAGCGCGTTGGGACTCATATTGACGCCGGCGCCGATTTCCTTGATCTCGGCGGACTGCTCGTAGACCGCGACCTCGATACCGCGCCGGTGGAGGGCAAGCGCCGCGGCAAGCCCGCCGATCCCTCCGCCGATGATTGCGACCTTAGGCGTTCTTTTCACCGGCATTTTCCAAATGATTTTCGAAGCGCATCCGATGATAGCCATATCCCACCCTTGCGGAAAAGAAATTCATTCCGCCACCAAACAGTGGACCGGCTTTTATCGGCCTTAAAGAACCTTGGCGCGCTTCAGGATCGGGATCACATCCGTGCCGTACATTTCAATCATTTCCGCGCGCTTTTCATCCAGCCCGCGTCCGATTGTGCCAAGGAAATGACCGGCGCCAAAGGATCGGGATTGCTCGATAATCTGCTCGGCAACCTGTTCCGGTGTGCCGGCGATGAACTCGTCTTCGTGCAGGGAGAAACCGGCGCCGGCCTTTGGTGCATCCAGCACGGAACTATTCTCCCTGTTCACCCGCGGGTCCGCCGCCATTACCCTTCTGGCTATTGCCAGCGCGATTGATGCGGCTTCGTGCGCTTCGCTTTCGTCTCTAGCGATGGATACGTTGCGCCGGACGGCGAGATCGTCCGGGCCGGCGGTGCGGTCCTGGCGGTCTGCCTCATGGCGGTAGGCGTCGAATATTTCGGTGATCCTTGCGACCGATTCGAAGCCGGTGCAGATCTTGGAATTGCGCTGGGCCGAGCGCTCCGCCGACGGATTGCTCACCACCGTTGTCCATTTCGGCGGCGACGGTTGTTGCAAGGGGCGTGGCATGATGCTGAGGTTGTCAAAGTTCCAATATTTGCCGTGATGGCTGAAAACCGGCTCGGCCAATGCGGCGTCCACAAATTCCAGCATCTCGTTGTAGCGTTCCCGTGCCTCACTGGCTTCCAGCCCGCCCCGGGAAATCTCTTGCGGCACACCCGCGGCGCAACCGATCTCCAAACGCCCCCCGGACAAATGATCGAGCATGCAAATCTCTTCGACAATCCGCCACGGCTGGTAGAACGGCAGCACCATACCCATGGTGCCAAGGCGCAACCGTTTGGTTCGCTGGGCAAGCGCCGCGATCATCAGATTGGGCGAGGGGCTGTAGGAGAGCGAGAAATGATGTTCGGAAAAGAATATGCCTTCAAAGC
This sequence comes from Rhodospirillaceae bacterium, assembly GCA_018674495.1. Lineage (GTDB taxonomy): Bacteria > Pseudomonadota > Alphaproteobacteria > Rhodospirillales > UBA2165. Next base: position 45,230 of record JABHAA010000152.1, read on the forward strand.
CTAGCGCTTCGGCCCGCTCCCATTTTTCGAAACCAGCTGCGAATGTTTTTGAAATGGCGCTTGGATCGATTGCTATTTCCGGGTCTTCCGGCGCGTACAGAAACTCGAATATCCACGACTTGATCAACCGTTCCTCCATTTTCTGGACATGTATGGCGCAAGCGGCCAGTGGGTTCGGTGGTTATAGTGGAGCGGCGATTTCCTGTCGATGCGATTGCGCACATCTGCAGAGGGCGCTGCGGCGTGGCCAGCTCGCCGATGCGCCTGCCCCGGCGGAGTTCACGCGCGTTTCAGTCGATATCCAAATTTATCAAGGAATGGGTGATATGTTGAATATCTGGATTCTTCTGGCGCATAATTGCCGCCGTTGGGGATAAGAATGCAATTAACCGGCAAGCTCGTGACGGGCGCCAAGCAAGCGTCATTGTTCACCCAATTGGACTGGGTGATGAAGCAATGCGCCGAGAAGCTCGGGTTTGAGCCATATCCTGGTACGTTGAACCTGGAAATTGTTGCGGACGATTTGGGGCTGCTCCTTCAGTTGAAGCATCAAAAAGGGGTGGAGCTGCTACCCCCTGACCCGAATTTCTGTATTGCAACGGTATTGCCCATTCATATCGGAGATTATGAAGGCGCTGTCGTGGTTCCCGCCGAAGAAGTGAGTATCCATAATGAAAATATCATCGAGATAATATCTGGCGAAAAACTGAGAGGCGCCCTCAATATCGAGGACGGCGATTTGGTTACGATTAGATTTGAAAAGTCGTTGGTGGCGTAAATAATTTTGGACCGACCAGCCGCCAAATATACCGCTTGGTTGCAAACGAACGGAAGTGGACTTGAATTCTCCGCCATTCAAACTATATCGTTCTCAAGACCTTGCTCTTGAACATTGTAAATATGGTTAGTTGACCACGCGCCGCACCGATACGGGCCCGGACGCGAAGCTTTCGCCGTGCGTGGAACGAAGGTTCAGGCACGGGTTACCCATACCAATCCATACTTATCCCTACCAAACCATACCGGATATTTCCCAGAATAAGTCGCACCATTACGCGCCGATCCGTTTCTTCTTCTTTTTATTCATCTTAGCCCCGCCATGCGCCTGCATCTTCTTCTGCGGCATGCGCCCGGACCCTAATCCAGCCGCCGCAGCCACCGAGGGCGCCACGCCGGCCTTGCCGAGGCCAAGCTCGATACCCTCAAGCCGCCGGATTTCATCGCGCAATCTTGCCGCCTCTTCGAACTCCAGATTGGCGGCGGCGTCGAGCATGCGGGTTTTGATGTCGGCCATGTGGCTTTGGTAATTGTCGCCAACCAGATGGGTCTCGCCGGAAACGCCCATATCCACCGTCACATAATCGGCCTCGTAGACGCTTTCCAGAACATCGGTGATGCCTTTTTTAACGCTTTCGGGCGTGATGCCGTGGGCCTTGTTATAGGCGGTTTGCTTTTCCCGGCGGCGGTTGGTCTCGCCGATGGCATAGTCGAGGCTATCGGTCATCTTGTCCGCATACAAAATCACCCTGCCATCGATGTTGCGCGCCGCCCGGCCAATGGTTTGCACCAGCGAGGTTTTGGAGCGCAGGAAGCCTTCCTTGTCCGCATCCAAAATGGCCACCAAGGCGCATTCGGGAATGTCCAAGCCTTCGCGCAACAGATTGATGCCGATCAGCACATCGAAAGCGCCAAGGCGCAAATCGCGGATAATTTCAATGCGCTCCAAGGTGTCGATGTCGGAATGCAGGTAACGCACGCGGATGCCGGCCTCGTGCATGTATTCGGTCAGATCTTCGGACATTTTTTTGGTCAGCGTGGTCACCAGTACCCGCTGGCCGGCATTTGCGGCGTCCCGGCATTCGGCCAGCAGATCGTCGACCTGGCTCGTCACCGGGCGGATGATGCATTGGGGATCGATCAGGCCCGTCGGGCGCACCACCTGTTCGGTGAAGACGCCGCCGACGCGCTCCAACTCCCAGGGGCCGGGGGTGGCCGACACATAGGTGGTTTGCGGGCGCATGGCCTCCCACTCGTCGAACTTCAAAGGCCGGTTGTCGATGCAGGACGGCAAGCGGAAGCCAAACTCGGCCAGGGTGGTTTTGCGGGCGAAATCGCCTTTATACATGGCGCCCAGTTGCGGCACGGTGACGTGGCACTCATCGACGACCAGGAGTGCGTTTTCGGGCAGATATTCGAACAAGGTGGGCGGCGGCTCGCCGGCGTTGCGGCCCGTCAGGTACCGGGAATAGTTTTCGATGCCGGCGCAATGGCCGGTGGTCTCCAACATCTCCAAATCGAAGGTGGTGCGCTCGGACAAGCGTTGGGCTTCCAGGAGCTTGCCTTCCTTGTCGAACCAGGCGACGCGCTCTTTCAATTCGGCGCGGATTTGCGGGATGGCTTGTTGCAAGGTCGGGCGCGGCGTCACGTAGTGGCTGGACGGGTAGACGGTGATTTCTTCCAGCGCCGACACCTTTTCGCCGGTCAAGGGATCGATCTCCCAGATGCCTTCCAACTCGTCGCCGAACAGGCTGAGCCGCCAGGCCCGGTCTTCCAGGTGGGAGGGGAAAATTTCAATGACGTCGCCGCGCACACGAAACGTGGAACGGTAAAAGGCGGTGTCGTTGCGGGTGTACTGCAATTCGACGAAACGCTTGAGCAGTTCCGAGCGGTCGATTTTTTCGCCGGCCTTTATCTTGATGGTCATCTGGGCGTAGGTTTCCACCGAGCCGATGCCATAGATGCAGGAGACCGAGGCAACGATGATCACGTCGTTGCGCTCCAACAATGCGCGCGTGGCGGAATGGCGCATGCGGTCGATCTGCTCGTTGATGGAGGCGTCTTTTTCGATATAGGTGTCGGTGCGCGGAACGTACGCTTCGGGTTGGTAGTAGTCGTAATAGGAGACGAAATATTCGACCGCGTTATCCGGAAAGAACTCCTTCATCTCGCCGTACAATTGCGCCGCCAGGGTTTTGTTCGGGGCCAGCACCAGGGTCGGGCGGTTCAGGTTCTGAATGGCGTGCGCAATGGTGAAGGTCTTGCCCGACCCGGTGACGCCCAGCAGAACCTGATCGCGCTCGCCCTGCTCCAACCCCCGGGTCAATTCGGTAATGGCTTGTGGCTGATCGCCGGCCGGCTCAAAACCGGAGACCACGCGCAACTTGCCGCTACCCTCGACGATGGGCCGCTTTTCAGGGATGAAGATGGCGCGCTCGAACATGGAGGCAGTTTAACCGGTCGGTTTCGTATTTGCACCCGTGCCTTGAGCTTTGCTGGCGAGCAACACGAGGGCAAAAACGACAACCGAAATCGCCGCCGCCAGATGGAAGGTTGTCTGATAGCCGGCCTGGAAGGCGGCGTCCGGCGCGGCACCCCCGGCGGCGGCAGTTTTCGAAATGATGCGGAACAGTTCGAACAGTAACGAGGCGGCGGTAACAAACCCCATGGAACGGGTCATTTCCACCAGGCTGCCGGCGACGCCCCGATCGCTGCGCGGAAACTCGTCGGTAACCGTATAGAAATAGGCGGCCTGAAACATGCCAAGAGTTAAGCCGGTTAGACCCATGGCGGCTAGCATGGCGCCAAGGCTAGCGACCGCGCCCCAACCGCCAATCAACCAAAGTCCAGCGCCCTGAACCAGCGGCGCCAGGATCAATAACCGGGCGGCCAGGGCACGCGCCGATAATTGGCCGGCCCCGAGAATTTTTCCAGTGGCGAGGAAGGCGATAGCGATACCCAGAGGGTAGCTGGCCAGGATCAATCCCGCGTCACCCGCACCTAGGCCCGATATTCGTCTGAGGTAAAACGGGGTCAGTAGCATGATCACGAAGCTGGCCAAGTTCACCAAGACGCTGGCGGCGGCGAGGCTGGAAAACCAGGGACGGCGGAAATAGGAAAGATCGATGATCGGCTGCGGATGATGGGACTGACGGCGGATAAAGAAGGCGAATCCGAGGACCGATATGGCGGCGAATACCAGCCACACGCCGCCGCCGGTCCAAATCATATTGACGGCAATAAAGAGCCCGGCGATGCCGGCGCCGAGCATTCCGGCACCAGTAAAATCGAATTGCACTGTTTCTTCGCGGGCGCCGGGTGCAGGCAGAAGCGGCGAAAGGGCAAGGGCTGCGAGTGCAACGGGCACCCGGTACCAGAACACCGCTTCCCAGCCGAAGCCATCGATCAAGAGGCCGCCCAGATAGGGTCCGGCGACCAGCCCGGCGGCGAACATCATGCCGTAGACGCCGATCACCTGGCCGCGCCGGTTCTCGGCAAAAAGGCCGATGGCCAGTGCCGGGCCACTGCCGACAATCAGCGCGGCGCCGATGCCTTGGATCACTCGGGCGGCGAGGAGGACAGGAAACGGCGGCGCGGCGGCATCCAGGGCAAGGGCCGCCGCGCTGATCAAGAGGCCGCTCTGGAAGACGCGCCGGTAGCCCCAGACATCGCCGGCGCGCCCGGCTATGAGGAGTAAACTGATCGTGGTGAGGATAAAACTGACGACGATCAGCCGCATGTCCGATGCGGCGACGGAATAATGATCGGTGATGTATGGGAACGCCACGTTGACCGATGAATCGAGCGGCGCCACCAAAACGCCAAGTCCTACGATCAAAAGCCGGCGTACCGGGTGGACCGGGGTTTTCGGAGCGGCGTTTTGGGGATCCGGCGCGGAGGTCATGGGCCAAATGGTATGAGAATCCTGCACGCGGTGAAACCAATTTTTGCCGCTCCGCCAGCACTACAAATTGTCGTCCAGTTCTGCCGGTTGATCTATTTCTGGATATAAGTAATTCTAATGGGCTGCTAGTGATCAAAAAAATTTAAAAATTAGCCCCTTAAAATAGGAACAGGTTTCATGCTTTCACGGGAAGACAATGAACGAATTACGCGCGTCGGACCCGGCACGCCAATGGGCGAAATGCTGCGCGAATTGTGGACACCGGCCTGCCGGTCGGAAGCGCTGGAAGTGGATGGCGCGCCGGAGCGGGTGCGCCTCCTGGGTGAAAATTTTGTCGCCTTCCGGGCCACCGACGGACGTCTGGGGTTCCTCAACGAAGGATGCCCGCACCGATGCGCATCGCTGGCATTGGCGCGCAACGAAGAAAACGGGCTGCGTTGTATTTTCCATGGCTGGAAATTCAATGTCGATGGCGTCTGTGTCGATGCGCCGACCGAACCGGCCGACAAGCGCGAAGCCTTTGCCGCCAAGGTGCCGGTCAAATCCTATCCGGTCCGCGAAGCCGGCGGCATGGTCTGGGTCTATCTCGGCCGCCGCGAAGCGCCGCCGCCGTTCTATGATTTCGAGTTTCATACACCGCCGGCGGAATCGCTGCTGCGTTGCGCCGTGGTGCACGGCAACTGGCTGCAAGGGGTCGAAGGACAGTTGGATTCGGCGCATCTGAATTTCCTGCATTCAACCTCGGCGCCCAGCCGCGGCACCGCCGTCCGTTCCATGATCCAAGACGGCTCCGAGCCGCGCTTTGAATTTATTGACACAGAATACGGATTTCGCGAAGCGGCGCTCCGCGATTTGCCCGACGGCTCGGTCTATGCCCGTATCCGCGAGGTTGTCGCCCCCTATTACTCGTTCATTCCCGGCGCCGACGGGCAACCGCGGTTTGTCGTGGTGATCGTCCCCATCGATGATGAATGGAGCGCCCATTGGTACTATTACCTCAATCCCTTTGGCCCGGTGCCGGATTGGTACAGAAATACCGCACTCGACCGGTCGGGCCCGGATGATAATGACTTTGCCGCCGACCGGGGCAGCGTTTCTACCATCTGGAACCAGGACCGAGACGCCATGAAGAAAGGCCATTGGAGCGGCTTGATGCAAAATTTTGTCTACGAGGATTTCATTGTCGAGGAATCCATGGGGCCCATCGCCGATCGCAGCCAGGAATATCTCGGCTCCAGCGACAGCGTCATCACGCGGTTCCGCAAATTCCTATTCGAGGCGTTGAAAAATCATGCGCGCGGTGAACTGCCGTTTGGTCTTGGCAGTGATGTGGATTACAGCGCCATCCGTGCCCTCGCAATCCGCTATCCGGGGAACGAAGATTGGCGCGATATCGACCTGTTCGATCCGCCGGACTATGCGTTTCAGGATATCGACGCCGCCGAATAAGGCCGCTTTAACATACTTGACTAATGCACTGCGGAATGGTCACATAAGGGCAAGTGCGAATGATTTGCATTATTTGCATGGTCGTGGCGGCGGCTTCGTTCCGATGCGCAAGCTGACGAATGTTGCCAATTCCGCGGCTTGGTGAAGCGGCGTAACCCCCCCCCTCGCCGCCGAAACCGGATTACGGGAGAAGCGAACTTCAGCGGATCGCTTCTCCCGTTTTATCTTTACCGGCACGGTCGGCGGCTCTGGCCAAACGGGGGCCAAATAGGCGTTGCATGGACTGGGGACCGGGCGTAGTGTTCGGCCCGATTTCGCCACCCGGAAAGACCCACCAGCATGAGCATACTTGCCGCCAGATTGGGCCGTATTCAGCCCTCGCAGACCATGGCCGTAACGGCACGCGCCCGCCAGATGAAAGCGGAGGGGCGCGATGTTATCGGCCTCGGCGCCGGCGAGCCTGATTTTGATACCCCCGACCACGTCAAGGCCGCCGCCGTCAAGGCGATTGCTGACGGCTACACCAAATACACCGACGTGCCCGGCTCCATGGAGCTGCGCGAAGCGGTGTGCGCCAAATTCGAACGTGAAAATGGGCTTAGCTACGAGCCCGCTCAGGTGCAAGTGGCCTGCGGCGGTAAGCAGAATATCTATAACGCCATCATGGCCACGGTGGAAGACGGCGACGAGGTGGTCATCCCGGCGCCCTATTGGGTGACCTATCCCGATATCGTGCTGCTCGCCGACGGCACGCCGGTGTTCGTACCCTGCAGCGCCGAAAATAATTTCAGGATGCAGCCCGACCAGTTGGAGGCCGCGATTACGCCCAAAACCAAGTGGGTGATGCTCAATTCACCGTCCAATCCGACCGGCGCCGCCTATACCCGCGATGAATTAAGGGCGCTAACCGATGTTTTGATGCGCCACCCCCATGTCTGGGTGATGACCGATGACATCTATGAACATGTAATCTACGACAGTTTCGTATTCTCGACTATCGCCGAGATCGAGCCCGGCCTTTATGAGCGGACACTGACCCTCAACGGGGTTTCGAAAGCCTTCTCCATGACCGGCTGGCGTTTGGGCTATGCTGCCGGCCCGGCTGACTTGATCGCCGGCATGAACAAGGTGCAGTCGCAAAGCACCTCGCACACCTCATCAATCAGCCAGGCCGCGTCAATCGCGGCGCTGAACGGTCCGCTGGATTTTCTGGCCGGACGCAACGCCATTTTCAAGGAACGCCGCGATATGGTGGTCACCAAGCTCAACCAGGCCGAGGGCATCACCTGCCTGGTGCCCGAGGGCGCGTTTTACGTCTTTCCATCCTGCGCCGGCGCGATCGGCAAGACCACGCCGGACGGCAAGCGCATCGAAGACGACAACGATTTCTGCACCTATTTGCTAGAATCCGAAGGCGTCGCCGTGGTCTTGGGCGCGGCCTTCGGACTGTCGCCGTTTTTCCGCATTTCCTATGCCACTTCGACCGAGGCGCTGGAAGAGGGTTGCGCGCGCATTCAGACGGCGGCGGCGGCGCTCAGCTAAGACGGACAGATTACATTAGGACGGCACGCGGCGGGCAAAGTAACTCTTGAATCCCTCGGTCAACGGCGTACCTTTATTGTCTTCAGGTGATATCCGGCTTTGCATTTTGCCAGGATAAACCAGAAAGACATGGATCGATCGATCCGGGAGGGAATTTTGGCCGCTAGAGAAACTTCCACACCCCGTTGCGCCGCGATCGTTGGCCCCTATTTGTCGGGCAAGACATCGCTTCTGGAAAGCCTACTCAACGCCTGCGGCGCGCTGTCGCGCAAAGGTAGCGTCGGCGCCGGCAACACGGTCGGCGATTCCTCACCTGAAGCCCGCGCCCGCAGTATGAGCGTCGAGATCAACATCGCCTCGGCCGAATATCTGGGCGAGGATTGGACCTTTATCGATTGCCCGGGTTCGATCGAGCTGGCCCAGGATGCGCTCAACGTCATCGCCATTGCCGATATCGCGGTTTTGGTGGTCGAGCCAGGCGCCGAAAAAGCCATCGCCGCCACCCGCGCAATGAAGGAACTGGACCGGGCCGGCCTGCCCTACATCCTATTTATCAACAAAATGGATGGCATCGAGGCCCGGGTCAAAGCCACCTTGGAAGCGCTACAAGGGCTCACCGAGCGGCCGCTGGTGCTGCGCGAGATTCCAATCCGCGAGGGCGACGATGTTACCGGGCATGTGGATCTGGTCTCCGAGCGCGCCTATAAATGGTCGGGCAGCGGCAAATCCGATTTGATCGAAGTCCCCGGTGAATTGAGCGGACGGACCGGGGAAGAACGCACTCTGCTATTGGAAACCCTGGCCGATTTCAATGACGAGCTGCTCGAACAATTGCTCGAAGACGTGATGCCGGGCACCGAAGACGTATACCAAAATTTGGGCAAGGATTTACAGGACGGCGCCATCGTACCGGTCTTTTTTGGCTCCGCCGAAAATGAAAGCGGCATCATGCGGCTGATGAAAGCGCTGCGCCACGAAGCGCCGGAAGTGGCCCAGACGGCGGACCGGCAGGGCATCGAGCCTGAAGGCGATGTGCTGGCCCAGGCCTTCAAAATTTATAACGGCGCCACATCCGGAAAACTGACCTTCGTTCGCTTCTGGCGGGGTGAGTTCACTGACGGCGGCAGCCTCAACGGCTCCCGGGTCAGCGGCATATTCAAAATGATGGGCTTGGCGCAGAACAAGATCTCCAGCGCCCGCGCCGGTGATGTTGTCGCCCTTGGCCGGGTCGAAGATGTCAAAGCCGGCGATGCCTTGTCGGCGTCTATCGGTGCCGAGGCCGCTCCCTGGCCGGAGCGGATTACCCCCGTCTACGCGCTGTCCATCCATGCTGGCAACCGCGACGACGAAGTGAAAATGGCAACCGCCATGGCGAAAATCATCGAAGAAGATACCTCGCTGGTTTATGGGCCGAACCCGGACACATCCGAGCAGGTCATTCGCGGCCAGGGCGAAACCCATATCCGCATAGCCTTGGAAAGACTGGCCAACCGCAACAAGCTGGAGGTCGAAACGCAACTGCCGCAGGTGGCGTATAAGGAATCGATCCGAAAGCACATATCCCAACACGCACGCCACAAAAAACAATCAGGCGGCCACGGCCAGTTCGGCGATGTGCATGTGGAGATCAAACCGCTGCCGCGCGGCTCTGGTTTCCAGTTTACCGATTCCATCTCCGGCGGCGTCGTGCCGAAGCAATATATTCCCGCCGTCGAACATGGGGTGAAGGATTTTTTGGTACGCGGACCTTTGGGCTTCCCGGTGGTCGATGTTTCGGTGGAATTAACCGACGGCCAGTTTCACGCGGTGGATTCCTCCGATCAGGCATTCAAGACAGCGGGCTCGCTGGCCATGCGCGAAGGCATGCCCAAATGCTCGCCGGTATTGTTGGAGCCGATCCTCGAAATCTGCATATCGGTACCGACGGAATTCACATCGAAGGCGCAACGCTTGATCAGCGGCCGGCGCGGCCAGATTTTGGGGTTCGAGCCGAAAGACGGCTGGACCGGATGGGACGAAGTGTCAGCGCATATGCCGGAATCGGAAACCCTCGATCTGATCAACGAGTTACGCTCGCTCAGCCAGGGCATCGCTTCGTTCGATTATAAATTTGACCGCTTGCAGGAATTCTCCGGCAAGGAAGCCGACGACGTGGTCGCGCACCGCGCCGGAGCTAACTGAACCCTGGCGGAAAGCCCAATATGTCCGAACAGTTTGTAGCCGCCGCGGCCCCCATTATTTTGGTGCCGACCGGTTCGAGCGCGCCGCCCGCAATATGCTGGCGCTAAGCTAGTCCCATTTGGCGGCGGCTTCGTCGTCGGAGGCGCGAGCCGCGACCCAGCGGGTCTCGCCGGCGGCTTCTTCCGACTTCCAGAACGGCGCCTTGGTCTTCAGCCAATCGATTAGAAATTCCGCGGCCTCGATAGCCGCCTTACGGTGCGCCGACGCGGTTAGCACCAGCACTATCTGGTCGCCCGGTACCAGGCGTCCAATGCGATGGATGATGACCACGTCTTCGAGCGGCCAACGCTCCCGCGCCTCGCCTTCGATGCTGGCCAGCTCTTTTTCGGTCATGCCGGGATAATGTTCCAGGGTCATGGCGATGATTTGCTGAGGCCCCGCGCCCTCCCGTACTACACCGATAAAGGAACAAAGGCCGCCGGCATCGCCCGAGCGTTCGCGCGATGCGGCAATCTCAGCGCCGGCGTCGAAGTCCTGGCTCTGTACCCGGATCAATGGGCGCCTCCCGTTACCGGCGGGAAGAACGCCACCTCGTCGCCGTTCTCAAGCGGGTGCGACAATTCCACATGCACTTGATTAACCGCCGTCCGCACCACCGCCATTTCGGTGAAGGCGCCTTCAAACCCGCCGCCACGTGTTTTCATCCATTCGATGAGCCCGGCCACGTCCCCGACACCGGCGGGCAGTTCCACTTCTTCTTCGGCAATGCCGGTACGTTCCCGCATCCACGCAAAATACAACACCTTCATCAGCTCATCACCTCGTTGAACGACAGGAAATCCACCAGCTCGCCCTGGCGCACGGATGTCAAATCCTCGTCCAGTTCGACCAAGCCGTCGGCGGCAACCAGAGACGATATGATGCCCGAGCCGTCTTCGGAATATTTGTTGGCGGTAAGCACGCCGCTATCGCTATGTGCCAGGGATGCCCGCAGCCATTCCCGGCGGCCTGGTTTTTTTTCAAAATCAAAGCCGGCTGCAACCTTGAACAGAGACGGCTCACTGGCGCCAGCTCCGGCCAGTAGCAAAACAATGGGGCGCGCAATCTTCAAAAACGTGACCATTACCGCCACCGGATTGCCGGGAAGACCCACGAATGGCGTCTTGGCGGCGGACGCCTCCACATAACCGAGGGCCACCGGGCGCCCCGGCTTGATGGCCAGGTTCCAAAAATTGACCGCGCCCAGGGCTTCGACCGAAGCGCGCACATGATCTTCTTCGCCCTTGGAGACGCCGCCGGATGTCATCAACAAATCATGGTCTTGCGCTGCCGCTTTGAGCGCGCCTTCTATGGTGGCGCGGTCATCGGGAAAGATACCGAGGTCATGCACCTCGCAGCCCAATCGTTCCAACATGGCCATGATGGCGAAGCGGTTGGCATCGTAGATACAGCCCGCATCCAGTGGCGTGCCCGGCTCGCGCACTTCGTCGCCGGTGGAAAACACTGCCGCCTTGAGACGCCGGTAGACTGGAATATCGCTTAAGCCCAGGGACGCTGCCATGGCGATATCGGGCGGGCGAAGGCGCGCACCGGCGCGCAGCACAACGGTGCCGGCCTTAACGTCCTCACCGGCACGGCGAAGATTGGCGCCGCGCTTGATACCCGCCGGCAGGGTCACGGAATTCTCGGTAACCTGGCAATCTTCGACCATGAATATGGTGTCCGGGCCGGAGCCGTTTTTGCCCGTCGGCACCGGTGCGCCGGTGAATATCTGCAAGGCTTCTCCCGGCTTTGCAGGCCTGTCCAAAGGGTGCCCGGCGGCGATGCGCCCGGCGATGGGCAGCGTGGTTTCGCCCTCCTCCGCCAGATCACCGAAATAGACAACATAGCCATCGACGGCGGAGTTATCGCTGGGCGGGGTATCGAGGTGGGCGGTGATATCGGCGCTCAAAATGCGGCCATGGGCTTCGGCGGTGGGCGTCAATTCGGTGTCGGCGGCGGGGCCGATGCCGTTCGCAAACCGGCGCACCGCTTCGCCGACGGTAAGCCGTTCATCGTCGCTTCTAAAGCAATCGTCCAGATCGTTCATGGCTCACAAAGCCTTTATCTGGCACTGATCGAGGATGAAATCGGCGATCCCGGCGATGTCGTCCACATCCATCACCGGCACCTGCATTCCGCCCAGCGTCACGTTCGATGCGATGGCGCGGATGGTGGAGTCATCGGGCTGTAGCAAGGGCTTGCCCACGGACGGACGGTGCACTTCCAGCTTAGCGTGGTCTTCCCATTTGAAACCCTCAACCAGATGCAGGTCCACCGGCTCCATGTGGGAGATTAATTCCGGCAGGCTCGGTTCCGGCGCGCCGCGCAATTCGTGCATCAGCGCCCAACGGGTTTTTGAGCCGATGATCACTTCGGTGGCGCCCGACATCCGGTGGACAAAGGAATCCTTGCCCGGCTTGTCGATATCAAATTCGTGGTGGGCGTGCTTGACCGTGGAAACGCTGATGCCGCGCTTGGTCAATTCCGGCAACAGATTAACAATCAGCGTTGTTTTGCCGCTGCCGCTCCAACCGGCGATGCCAAATATATTCATTCCGGCGCCCCGCCGGCATCGCCCGGCGCGTCTTTGGCGCGGTCCGGGTTATCGAGCTTGTCCACATGGCGGATGCCGCCACGCAAATAATCATAACCGGTGATCAGGGTCAAAATGGCGGCGATCCAAAGCCCAATGACGCCGATCTCGGTGGTCGTGAACGGCCCGAACTGTGGCCCGGCGGGCCCCACCAGCAGAAATCCAAGCATCAGCATTTGCAAGGTAGTCTTCCACTGGGCCAGCCGGCTGACCGGCACGCTAACCTGGGTCTCGGCAAGAAATTCGCGCAGGCCCGACACCAAAATTTCCCGGCAAAGGATGACCACGGCGGGCAACACGGCGATGCCGGGAACCCGCCCGAAGGCCACCAACATCAACAGAAGTGCCGACACCAGCAGCTTGTCGGCGATCGGGTCCAGGAATTTTCCGAAAAAAGATTGCTGGTGCCAGGCGCGGGCGAAATATCCGTCGAAAAAATCGGTGACGCCGGCGAACGCCAATATGCCCAGACCCAGCCAGTTGCCGAACGGCCCTTGGATATAAAAGGTCGCGATCAACAGAGGAATCGCTCCGATGCGCGACAGGGTCAGGATATTGGGCAGATTGGTCAGCATTGTCCGATTTTTTCTCTTAACGTCCTGTTCTCAGAACCAATTGCCTCATTCGTCGGGATGAAACCAGCCATAAATGCGCCCGGCAAGCGCCTTGGAGATGCCGTCGACCGCTTCCAGATCGATCAGACCGGCTTGCGATACCGCCCGCGCCGATCCGAAGTGATGCAGCAAGGACTTCTTGCGCGCACCGCCAACGCCTTGAATCTCATCCAGCGGCGAGCGCTCGATCTGTTTGGCCCGCTTTGAGCGGTGCGTGCCGATGGCAAAACGGTGCGCCTCGTCGCGGAGCCTCTGCAAAAAGTACAGGACCGGATCGCGGCTGTCCAAACGAAACGCACTTCGCCCCGGCAGGTGAAACTGCTCGCGTCCGGCGTCCCGGTCCGGGCCTTTGGAGATGGCGGCGAACGGCACGTCCGATATGCCCAACTCGGAGAACACCTCGGCGGCCACCGAAAGATGGCCGGCGCCGCCGTCGATCAGTACCAAACCGGGCCAGCCGGCACCTAACCGTTCCGGGTCTTCGTCCAACGAGCGGGCAAAGCGCCTGGTCAGAACCTCGCGCATCATGGCGTAATCGTCGCCCGGCTCAATCGCCGTATTCTTGATATTATATTTGCGGTAGGCGTTTTTGACCATGCCTTCGGGGCCGGCGACGATCATCCCGCCGACCGCGTTGGTGCCCGATATATGACTGTTATCGTAAACTTCAATGCGCTCGGGCGCCCCTTCCAATTCGAACCGCTCGGCCAGTTTTTCCAAAAGCATGCGCTGTGAGGCGCTTTCCACCAGACGGCGGCCAAGGGCTTGTTCGGCATTGACCAGGGCCATGCCGATCATCGCCCGTTTACGCCCTCTGGTCGGCACTTCGATCTTCACGCTGCGCCCGGCACGATCGGTCAGCGCCGCAGTCATCACCACCGGCTCGGTCAATTTATGGCTGAGGAGGATCAGCCGGGGCGGCGTTTTATTGGAATAAAATTGGCCCAGGAACGCCTCTATAATCTGTTCCGGCTCGGCATCGGCAGCGTGCGCCGGGTAATAGGCCCGGTTGCCGTAGTTGGAGCCGCCGCGAATAAAAAATACCTGGATGCAAGCTTGGCCGCCGGCGCTGTGCAAGGCCACCAGATCGGCCTCGTTCACATTCGCCGAATTGATGTCCTGGCGCGCCTGGATGGTGGTCATGGCGCGAATGCGGTCGCGCAAAATAGCGGCTTTTTCAAACTCCAGATTGTCGCTGGCCGATTGCATCTGCGCGGCCAGACGTTCCTGTATGGCTTTCGATTTTCCGGTCAGGAACTGGCGCGCCTGATCGACCAACTCGCCATATTCGTCGGCCCCGGCGCCGCCGACGCAGGGCGCCGCGCAGCGCTTGATCTGATGCAATAGACAGGGCCGGGTGCGCGCCTCGAACACCGCGTTGGTGCAGGTGCGCAAGAGAAACGCCCGCTGCAAGACCGCCAGCGATTGATTGACCGCCCCGGCCGAGGCGAAGGGGCCGAAATATTGGCCGTCCCGGTTGCGCGCCCCCCGGTATTTCAGCACTTGCGGAAAATCATGATCACCGGTTACCAGAATATAGGGAAACGACTTATCGTCGCGCAGCAGGATATTGTAATGGGGCGCCAGACGCTTGATCAGGTTGGCTTCTAAAAGCAGCGCCTCGGCTTCGGTATGGGTGGTGACGAACTCCATTGCCCGGGTGCGATTGATCATGCGGGCGATGCGCAGGCCCTGGCGATTGAGGTTGGTATAGTTGGCGACCCGCTTTTTCAGGTTTTTCGCCTTGCCCACATAGAGCACCTGATCCTCGGCGCTGATCATGCGGTAAACGCCGGGCGAGCCGGGCAATGTCTTGAGCGCCGCGCGAATTGCCGCGACGCCAGCATTCTCTGCCGCCACGGCGGAGGCGGCCGGCTTCGCGGGTTGGTTTGCAGTTTGTGCCTGGGACATTTTGCTTACGCCGTTTTGCCGCGCGGTAAGCCTACAATGACAATAAAATGCCCGATCACCAAGCTTGTGTATAAATATGTTGAAAACCGCAGCTTGAGTCTTCTATCCCCCGGAAAAATATAAACTTTTTGAATTTGCACAAATTTATGGCAACTATTTCAAGCCGTTGAAAACAAACGATTTTAACCATTTGGCATGGAATGAGATTGTTACAGACTGAAACATGGCAAATACATTAGCAGATTGGGGTAATTATTTTCGCCTGTGCACAAGTTGCCGAGCCGGGCACCGGTGAAAACCTAAAAATTGCAAGGGTTTGGCGCACGAACCGGCTGCAAAACATACAATTTAACGGCTACGGATTCGCTCAATTTCGACGCCGGCGCTGGCCGCGTCTTCGAATACGTCCAACTTTTCGACGCGCACCCGCGCGGTTCGTACGCGCGCATCGCTCAGGCAAATTTCGGCGATATTTTCGGCCAGGGTTTCCACCAGATTGACGTGATCGGAGGCCACCAGATCGCGAATCCCGCCCGCCACGTCTTCGTAACAGACCACGTCCTGCAACCGGTCGGAATGGGTGGAGGTTTCCTCGGAGACCGCCATATCCAAATTGATACGCACCCTTTGCGGCTTGTTCTGCTCATGCTTGTGCACGCCGATCAGGCAATCGAGTACCAGATCACGGATAAATACATGGCGCACCGATTGCGCGGCGTCTGCCAAATCAAAGGCGTGGATCACGTTGGATTCGTTGGCGCTCATAGCTGCGAGGTTCCAATCTTGGTCATACCGGCGCTGGCTTTGCTCAAAATCCCGGTTCTGGCTGGCCCGGCGCCGACCAGCCCAGATGCTGGCCGCTATCGAGGGTTATCATTTGCCCTGTCATGGATGGGCTGGCAAGGATAAAGCGAACCGCCCCGGATATTTCCTCTGAGCCCACAGCCCTTGCCAACGGCGTCGCCAGATATTGGCGCTCGAACTGCTCCTCAGATTGGCGTTCGGCGCGCAAAGTGGGACCGGGGCTGATGGCGTTGACCCGCACCGATGGCGCCAAGGCCATGGCCTGGGTCCGGGTCAGGGTCCAAAGGGCCGATTTGGAAAGCGTATAGGATGTGAAAAATGGCGTCAGATTGGCGACCCT
Source organism: Rhodospirillaceae bacterium (assembly GCA_018674495.1). Taxonomy (GTDB): domain Bacteria; phylum Pseudomonadota; class Alphaproteobacteria; order Rhodospirillales; family UBA2165. The sequence continues at coordinate 61,387 of JABHAA010000152.1, forward strand.
TTGATCGATCAGATTGATGATATTGGCGGCCTCGCCAGCGCCGAGACCCGCCACCAATTCCTGCCCAAGCACGAACGGAGCCCGCAAATTAACCGCCATGTGTCGATCCCAAATACCGCGCCCAACGGTATCAGGGCCGTCTTCTTCAAATAAGGATGCGTTATTTACCAGGCAGGTAACCGGTCCGAGGGCTTCGCTGGCAGCCCCGATAAGGGCGCGGGTCTGGTCCTCGTTGCAAAGATCGGCCTGAAACGCGGCTGCCCGCCCGCCGGCGCCCGTAATCGCCGCAACCAGCGCCTCGGCGTCTTCGCCGGAGCGATGATAATGGGCGGCAATGGCCCAGCCGTCGGCGGCCAGACCGCTTGCGATAGCGTGGCCGATGCGCTTGGCCGCGCCGGTGATAACAGCTGTTCCCTTGACGTGATCTGGCATGGCGGGAAAATGCGGCATGGCGCAATGGGACGCAAGAAAAAGCTGATACTAATTTTTCGTAATTTAGAAGCTGATACGGTCGACGCCAGCGGCGATAGCAACGATATAAGCGCCGTAAACAGCCAGGAAAATGCCCGCCTCGAAACGCCCCAGCTCGCGGCGCCCGCCGATCATATAGATCATCAGCAACAACGTCACCAAACCCATCACCCACATGTCAAAATCCAGGACCCGGGCGGGCACCTCCAGAGGCGTGATGGCACCGACGACGCCCATAATGCCGACGATATTGAAGATGTTGCTGCCCACTACATTGCCCAGGGCGACGTCCGTATGTTTTCGCATTGCTGCCACCGCCGACGCGGCCAGTTCGGGAAGCGAGGTTCCAAAAGCAACGATGGTCAGCCCGATTACCGCTTCAGAGACGCCGAAGGACTTGGCGATCTGTATGCCGCCTTCGATCAGCAATTCCGAGCCGAAATAGAGACCGGCAAAGCCGGCAATCAGCAAGATAGTTGCCAGCCACAGGCTATGAGGCACGGCTTCAAACTCATCGACCTCATCGGCGAGGCTGCCGCCCTCGACATTTTTCTCGCGCCAGAACGAGTAATAAATGAACCCGGCAAAGACGATCAAAAGCGCCACCGCGCCGAAAAGATCAATGGCACCGCGCAGGGCCAAGAGCATGAAAGCCGCGGTGCCGATAAACAGCACCAAACCGTCTTTCACCAGTTCGCGCCCGCCCGATACAATGGGCGTGATCAAACCGGCAGCCCCCAGGACCAGAGCAATATTGGCGATGTTGGAGCCGACCACATTGCCTACCGCCAGACCCGGCGATCCGGCCAAGGCGGCGTTCAACGACACCAGCAGTTCCGGCGCCGAGGTTCCAAATGCAACCACCGTCATGCCGATCACCAGCTTGGAAATGCCAAGCCTTTCGGACAATCCGACGGCGCCCCTTACCATAACTTCGGCCCCGCCTAAGAGCAGGATAAAACCGCCGATAACTTGCAGATACATGATCAAAATAACATTCCCATGGACGTAACGCCTGGATTAACCGGGGGCGCCGGTGCACCCTGTTGAGATGCCATTTTGTGAATGCGAAGGCAAGCGGCGGCTTAGAACAAAGCCATCTGTTCCAATGCCTTGCGTTCCCGTAAATGCAGGGTTTTTTGCTGGCGCTGAATGATGTTATCGCGGGCCAGCCGGGAAAATATGCGGCCCACGGTTTCCCGTGCCAAACCGACCGAATTGGCGATATTGGACTGGGTCGGCATCGGATGAATAATCAATTCCTCCAGGTTTCCGGGGTCCGGCTCGGCCAGCCGCAACAATTCGATGCAAACCCTTTGTTCCGCTTTAAGCAGGGAAAAATCGTTGATGCGCTTGTCCGAGAAACGGACGATACCCGCCAGGCGCTGCAACAGGGCCAGTGATGCCGCAGGATTATGGATAACCAGATCGACGAACTTGTCACCGGAAATGACGCCCATGGTGCACGGAGTCTGGGTCACCACTGAAGCCGAACGGGGTAAGCCGTCGATGGCCGCCAACTCACCAAAAATATCGCCTTTGCCGAGGGTCGCGTAATCGATCACCTTGCCGTTTTCGGAATAATTTAGGACGTGGGCACTGCCACTGGTCAGCATATAGACATCGGTATATTCTTCGCCGCGATCGATAATAGCGCCGCCTGCATCAAACAACTGCCAGCGGCATTCGCGCTCCAACGTGCGCACCACGTCAGCGGGGAGCGAAGAAAATAATTCCACACAATCCAAATTCCGTTCGATCGCGTCTGCCATATCGTTGCCTCAAAAAGCCTCAGCGCGCGCCTTTGAATTCGAGCTAACCGAACATATTGTTTGCGCCAAGTCTATAATAGTTTTCGCCGATGACTAGGTATAAACCGCAGACCAGTCAGGGCTTGTTCAGATCGGTTCGGTATTTGCGCCCGCCCAATTTCGGAAATTTTACGTCGAGCCATTGGCTCTGAATTTCATCGATGGTAACTCCGTAAACCGATTCGAACGAGAAGCCGCGATAGACCTCTTTGAATTGTTTAAGACCATGCATCTCGATCAAATAGCGGACGAACGACCCAGCTTCCCGGTAAACCGTGAACCGTTCTGCTTTCAGACGCTCGGCGCTGTCGAGAAAAAATTCGTTGGTATCCTGCAGCGATATAAAACCGGTGCGCATCATTGCCCGCTCCGCCTTTTCGTCCAGATCGATGCTCCTGTATTCGGCATCGGGATGGAATTTCTGCTCCAGATACATGGCGATCCCCTCGTTCAGAAACCGCCGGCCGCTGGCGTCACACCCGGCGATGATGTGCGCCACCTCGTGTTCGATGACCGGGCGCCTGCTTTTGGCGGCGCGCAACGACAAATTGATGAAACGGTTGGTGTAGTTGGCAGAGGAACGGATTTTCCGGTCTTCGATATTGACCCGAACGCTAGAATTAAAGCCTTCACCCCAATAGGCATTGATTTTTTTGATGACGCTGTTGGTTCGCTCCAACACGTTCTTGGCCACATATTCGTCTTCACCCGCGTGGGTCAGGGTCACCAGACCTTCGCTCTGACTAACGCAGCCAGCCAGCAACAAGGCCCAAAAGAATGCGAGACCGGATTTCATCGTCGCCTACCCCAATA
>JABHAA010000061.1 GCA_018674495.1 Rhodospirillaceae bacterium
CGATGCATTGCTACGGCGTGTGGCCTGGGCTGGACGCTGGCTGGCCGATCCGGCGCGCGCCATAGCCATGTTCCACGACAAAGTTGCTGGCCCGCCGCCGCTTCCCAATACCGATTGGCTTTAACGAATGTCCATCCGCCCCAGCCACGCCAGCCCTGACTGCTCGGTGATCGCCGAGACGCCTGATGACGCGTCCTATTTTTTCGGTTTTCACGATGTCACGCCGTGGAACCCGGCGGACGATTGTCTGGTGGTACTGCGCGCGCCCGAGATGCAAGCCGGTCTGCCCGGCGGCGATGCGGTTGCTGAAGTTTGCCTGTGGCGCCCGGTTGCCGGCACGACCGAGGCCATCGGCGCCACCCGCGCCTGGAACTGGCAGCAGGGCGCTCGCGCCCAATGGCTGCCGGATGGCAACCGGCTGGTCTATAACGCTATGACGGAAGGCCGCGTTGGCGCGGTTCTGCACGATGTAGGTAGCGGAACCGATGCGGCACTGCCCGGGCCCATCGGCGTACTGAACCCGGACGGCACCACCTCCATCGCCCCTGATTATGGCCGCCTGGCCCGTTACTGGCCGGCCTATGGCTACGGTGGATCGCTGGCGCCGGCATCCATCGACGAAAAGGCGCCCGCCGATGACGGCTTGTGGCAAATGAACTTGGAAAGCGGCGCGCGGACTTTGTTCGTTTCGGTGCGGGATGCGGTTGCTGTTGGCAGCGCATCGCCCGCGGACGCTGATCATTTCCTGAGCCACGCTAGCTTTTCACCGTCCGGGAATAGGGTGGCCTTTCTGCACCGCTATTTCACCCGCGACGGCGGTTTTTATACGCGCATGATCGTTTGCACGGCAGCCGGCGCCGATGCGCGCATCCTTGCTGAGGAGAAGGTCAGCCACTTCGATTGGTTCGATGACGATCATATCGCCGTCTGGACGCGCCCCGGCGGCGGCCGATTGGCGGCGGCGCGGCGCTCAGGGCTGCTGGCCAATCCTCTTTTGCGGCCGCTGGTGAATGTGGCGCGCAAATTAAAGCCGGGCTTGAAGCAGGCGATGCTGCGCGAATTTTATTTTATGATCCCGGTGGATGATCCCAAGGCGCGCAAACCCATTGGCCAGGGCCAGTTGGAACAGGACGGCCATCCGATGTTTTCAAAAGACCGGCGCTGGATGCTGACCGATACTTATGCCGACGCCGAGGGTCTGCAAACTTTGATCTTGTTCGATATGGAGGCTGGCGCGCGCATCGATATCGGCCGCTTCAACCACGACCCCGGCAGCACCGACAGCGATTTGAAATGCGATCTGCATCCGCGTTGGAACCGGGCCGGCACCCAAGTCTGTATCGATGCGGCCCGCAGCGGCACCCGCCAATGCCTGATCGTCGATGTCGCAAAAGTGGCTGGCCGCCCGGCCCTGGACGCGGCGGCATGAGCGCGCCGACAAATATTACGGAGGCTGGCGCGCGGCCATTGCGCCTGGCCATGGTGGCGCAATTTCCGGTGCATTATCATCTGACCCTTTACCGGCATCTGGCCAAGGATCCGGCCACAGATCTGGATGTTCTGTTCATGCAGAAGGCCTGGTCCGATGACGGGGTCGATCCGGACGTCAAGGAAGTGGTTAAATGGGGCGTCGATAGTTTCGGCGGCTATCCGTGGAAAATCTTCCGCAATATCAGCCCCGCCCGGAATGGCGGCGGGTTTTGGAAATTCATCAATCCGGGTCTTATCTGGCGGGTGATGACAGGGCCGTACGATGCGGTCTATGTCCACGGCCACAATCATTTTTCCCATGTGATGAGCATGATCGCGGCGCGCCTTGGCGGCAAAAAACTGATCTTGCGCAACATCGCCTATAATCTTGGCGAGCGCTCGTGGTTGAAGCGGACGGCGCGCCGGGTTCTTTATGGCGCGCTCTATACATTGCCCAGCGTTTGCCTTTATATCGGGCGTAACAACTGGAATTATTATCGGGATTTCGGCGTCGATGAGGCGCGCCTTGTGCACGCGCCGCACGTGGTCGATAACGCCTTCTTCGCATCAGAATTGGACCGGCTTCGCGGCCAGGGTGACGCCATCAAAGCCTCCTTCGGCATCAGGCCGGATCAGAAGGTGGTCTTGTTCTGCGCCAAGTTCATGGAAAAGAAACAGCCCTTGCGCGCGGTCGAGGCGTTCAACAAGGCCGGCCTCGGCGATGATTGGGTATTGCTGATGGTTGGCGAGGGTCCGCTAAAGGGCGCCATCAAGGAAAAAATTGCGGCCGAAAATTATCCCTGTATCCTGTTCACTGGGTTCCTCGACCAAAGCCGGGTATCGGAAGCCTACGCCATATCGGAGATGATGATCCTGCCATCGTCGCACCAGGAAACCTGGGGGCTGGTGGTTAACGAGGCGCTCAATTTCGGTCTGGCGATCATCGCCAGCGACCGGGTCGGGTGCGTACCGGAACTGGTCGAGGGCAAGACAGGTGTGGTCTTTCCCTATTCCGATACCGAAGCCCTGGCCGCCGCGATCATCAAATTGGCCCGGGACCCCGAATTTCTTGGCGCCTGCCGGGCAAGCGCAGCCGACGTGATCAAAGGCTGGGACGTTCGTGCTTATGGCCGCGCTCTCAACCGGGCGCTTAGGGATCAACCCACATGATGGCGGCGACCAGTTTCCTTTCCCGGGTGCGGCATCGTTATCATCCATTCCACCGGTTGAAGAAAAACCGGTTTGTTTCGGGCCAGGTGATTCCGCGCCTCGATGTGCATCTTTGGCGGCGTCTGCACGGTATCGATTGGCCGGTGCGCCTCCGCCTGATGCGCCACTTGTCCTATGTGATCGACAACCGCACCGTCGAGCCGGGCATCGCCGCCCTGTTCGAGGCCGTCTGCGATAGCGCCAAGCCCGATGTGTTTTGGGACGTGGGTGCAAATATCGGGCTCTATAGCTGGCTGGTGCTGAGCCGGAGCGCCGATGCCAAAGCCGTGTTGTTTGAGCCGGACCCGGAAAATCTGACGATGATCCGCGCGACCAAGGCACGCTCAGACATCGACCGCGCCGAGATCGTCGCCGCCGCCGCTGCCGACAAGGAAGGCTCGCTGGAGTTTATCCTGGATCAGGTGTCGGGCTTCACCGGGGGGCTCGACATGGGCCAGGAAACCTATGTGGGCGCCCATTACGGTATCGATCAGCGGCGCATCCAGGTGCCGGCGCTGCCCTTGGACGCCTGCCTCGTAGATCGCCCGGCGCCGGATTTCGTCAAGATCGATGTGGAAGGGGCCGAGCATTTGGTGTTCGCCGGGGCGAGGCGCCTGTTTTCCGAGGTGCGTCCGGTGGTCATATTCGAATGCGCGCCCGAGAATTTCTTAGCCCTGACGGGGCAGCTCTCCGAATTGGGTTACGATTTGTATTCCGCCGAGGCGCCGGACACAGTCGCCGATGGCACCGCCAACATTTTGGCCCTGCCCAAGGGCGGTAGGCTCACGCCCGCTCCCCTGATGGACGCCTGGCGGGCCCGCATGATTGCCTGGAACGGTTAAGCCCATGAACATCCTCCACGTCATTGCTTCCCTGGCCCAGGAAACCGGCGGGCCGGCCAAGGCGGTTCTGGAAATGGCCGAGGCGGTCGCAGGCCGCGGCCACACTCTTACCGTGTTCTCAACCGATTTTGGCGGCGTGCCGGATACGCTGGACCGACTGCGCGAAGCCGGCGTTACGGTTCGCGTGTTCCCGGTGGAGGCGCCGCGCATCTGGAAACGCTCACCCCAATTGGCGGCGGCGCTAGCCGATGCGATCCCGGACATGGACGCGGTGCATATTCATTCGCTTTATCTTTATCATGACTGGGTGGCCGGCGGGCTCTGCCGCCGCTACGGCGTGCCCTACATCGTGCGCCCCCATGGCAGCCTTGATCCGTTTCTTTATAAGCGCCACCGGTTCCGGAAATCGGTGATGGATGTGTGGTTCCAGAACCGTATGTTGCGCGAGGCCGCCGCCGTGCATTTCACCACCGAGGAAGAGCACCAACTTGCCCGGCCCTATATTTCCGGTGCGCCCGGCGCTGTGGTCGCCAATGGCATCAACTTCGCCGATTATGCCGAGGTGCCGCCCGAAGGTCTTTTACGCCGCCGTTATCCACAATTGGCCGACAGCCGTATTGTCTTGTTCCTGAGCCGGCTGAATTTCAAAAAGGGCCTGGATGTGCTGATCCCGGCCTTTTCCGAAGCGGCGAAAGACGCCGATGATCTGCGCCTGGTGCTGGCCGGGCCCGACGATGGCATGGAAAGCCGCGCCCGCGCCTGGGCCCGGGAATACGGCATCGAAGACAAGACGGTGTTCACCGGCATGCTGACCGGGTCTGAAATCCAGGAGGCTTATCGGGACGCGGAAATGTTTGCATTGCCATCCTATTCTGAAAATTTCGGCATCGCCGTGGTCGAGGCCATGGCTATGGGCGTTCCGGTGTTGATATCCGATAAGGTCAATATCTGGCGTGAAGTGGCCGGCGCCGGCGCCGGGCTGGTATCGGCCCCAGATGTGGATAGCTTCGCCGATTTGATTGCCCGCGCCGCCGCACCGGATTTCGATCTGGCCGGAATGGGCGCAAAGGCGCGGGAATTGGCGCAGCGTCGCTTCGATTGGTCGGAGATCGGCGGCGACCTGGAAGCGCTCTACCGCTCTGTATCCGAGCCACTTGCCAAAGCCGCTTGAAATATCTTTTGCCGCAGTCGCCATGGGCGTTTAAACACAGATCATGTGCGGATTAGCGGCCATATTTTCATACGGGCGGGCCAGGCGCCCAGCAGACGCGGGCGAGCTGGCGCGCATCAACGCGCATATGATCCCCCGTGGCCCAGACGGCGAGGGCGTCTGGTTGGCCGAAGATGCATTGACCGGGCTCGCCCACCGGCGCTTGGCGATTATCGATCCCGGACCCGGCGGCGCCCAGCCCATGCGCCTGGACGGCGATGATGGGAGCCCACGTCTGGTCATCACCTATAACGGCGAGATTTATAATTTCCGGGAATTGCGGCAAGAGCTAATCGATGCCGGGCGCCAATTGCGCACCAATTCCGATACCGAGGTTTTGCTGCATCTTTATGACGTCCATGGTGCGGACATGATGCAGCGCCTGCGCGGTATGTTCGCGTTTGCTATTCACGACGTGGCCGCCCGGTCGTTGTTCCTGGCTCGCGATCCGTTCGGCATCAAGCCGCTCTATTACGCCGATGACGGCGAAACCATCCGCGTCGCCTCCCAGGTAAAAGCGCTGCGCGCCGGCGGCGCCATTGCCGATGCCCCTGATCCCGCCGGCCATGCCGGGTTTTTCCTTTTGGGCTACGTGCCCGAGCCGCACACCATGTACCGGGCCATCAAATCCTTGCCGGCGGGCACGTCATTGCGCATCGAAGCCGGCGGCCAACCCCGCATACAGCAATATTTCCGGCTCCAGGATCAATATGCTGGGCGCCAAGCGGTTTCCGCTCCGGGCGAAATCGCTGAACGGCTGCGGGCCGCACTGACCGACAGCATTCGCCATCATCTGGTTGCCGATGTGCCGGTGGGCGTATTTCTTTCCGCCGGGCTCGATTCGGCGACCATCACGGCGCTGGCCGCCGAGGTTGCCGGCGCGTCTTTGGATACGATGACGCTCCGTTTCGACGAGATGGCCGGCACGCCTGGCGATGAAGCGCCCTTGGCCGAACAGATTGCCGGCCACTACCAGACCCGCCACCAGACCAGGAGCGTTTCCGGGCTTGAGTTTCAGGACCATATCGACAAGGTGCTGACCGCCATGGACCAGCCGTCGGTGGACGGCGTTAACACCTACTTCGTCGCCAAAGAGGCGAAGGCGCTGGGCCTGAAAGTGGCGCTGTCTGGCGTCGGCGGCGATGAATTGTTTGGCGGCTACCAGTCGTTTCAACAGATACCGGCCTATGTGGGCGCGCTGGGCTGGTTGCCGGGCTCCCGAGCTATCGGCGCGGCTTTAAGGGTGCTGAGCGCGCCGGTTATCGGGCGCCTGACCTCGCCCAAATATGCCAGTGTACTTGAATATGCGGGCGGCTATGGCAGTGCCTATCTGCTCAGGCGCGGGCTCTATTTGCCTTGGGAATTGCCCCAGGTGATGGACGCCGATATGGCCCGCGATGGCCTTCGCGCCCTCAATCTGGTGGAGCGATTGGAAGCCGGCGTTGCCGGCATCGGTGCGCCAGCAGACAAGGTATCGGCCCTGGAGATGGGCTGGTATATGCAGAACCAGCTTTTGCGCGATGCCGACTGGGCGGGCATGGCGCATTCGCTTGAAATCCGGACACCGTTGGTCGATGCCACCCTGTTCGGTGCCGTCGGCGGTATCGGCGCCTCCAAGCGGCAAATGGCGGAAACCCCGGAGAAGCCACTGCCCGATGCCATTTTGAACCGGGCCAAGACCGGCTTCTACGTTCCCATCCGGGAATGGCTGAGCGGCGAAGGCGGCGCCGTTCAAGCGGGCGAGCGAGGCCTTCGAGGCTGGGCGCAATTCTTATATGAACATGCGCCGTCGGCTTAGCGCTCGAACAGAAAATCCGCCTGCACCGGACCCAACGATTTGTCGGTCACCCGGTTGAACTCGCCGGTCTGGCGGAACCCTAGGTCTTCCAGGAACGCGATCACCGCCGGCGCCAGGCTCTGGCCCTCATAAAGTTCCAGATAGGAACATTCCACATAGGCCCAGCGAAATTGCGGCAGCAATTCCTTGCACCCTTCGAGGGCCTCAAGCTCAAACCCCTGCACATCGATTTTGATGAGCGCCGGTTTGGCAATTGCATCCGCTTCTATCGACGCACCAAGCGGCGCGGCGCGGATCGTTGCGGTCTCCAGCAACTCGGTTCCCGGAAACAGGCTGCTTTGCAATTTGGATATGGGCAGCAGCGAAGAGGAATCGTCGCGCTTCGATATGTGTATCTGGGTTTCTTTTTCGTCGGGCCCAATGGCTTCTTCTACCAGGCGGACATTGCGCATACCGGCGAATACGCGCCGGTAGCAGGCGGCCGGCTCCGCCAACGGCTCGAACGAAATTATGTCGGCGCCTGGAAACCGGTCGGCGCAATACAGCGCGAACTGGCCCCGGTTGGCGCCGATATCGACGATCATCGCTGGGCTTAACAATTTTAAGGCCGCGTCGTGTTCGATCGACGCGCCGACGCCGTGCCTAAGGCCGCGCCGCCAGACCGGCGAGGTCATCAGGCGCTGGAATTTGAGTGAACGGCGGAGCAAGCGGCGCATGGTCTAGCGGTCCAGATCTTCGCGGTATTTTTCGGCGAGCGGCGAGTTTTCGCCGGCCAATTCCTCCAACTTCAACTCGATCTGAAACTCATAGACGGCGCGCAAAATACAGTAACGAAGGCCCCATTTCCCGTCGAGAAAGCCGAGCTTCACCACATACATCCAGACGAAGACGAACAAGGGCCGAAATGGCAGCCAGCGATAGGCGAATTGCTTCAGGCGGCGGCGCCGTTCCGGGCCGCCCTTGGCGATGTGCGCACCATCGGCGGCGTCGGTGCCATTCAGGTAGCGGTGCGCTTCCACCGATTCCAGACTGGAATAGGTATTGTGACGCTCGATATAACGTTCGATCCCCTTGTAGTCGTAATGCACGAACGGTGATTTCAAGTGGCCCACCGGTCCGTCCACCACCATATGCTCGTGCACGATGCGCGCTTCGTAGCGGGCGCGGTCTCGGCGCACCAGACGCAACTGCCAATCGGGATACATGCCCGCATGGCGGATCCATTTGCCGCCGAAGATGTTCTTGCGGGCGATGAAGAAACCCTGATGAGCGCCCGGATCATCAATGGCGGCGGCGATTTCCGCGGCCAGTTCCGGCGTCACCCGCTCGTCCGCATCGACGATCAGCACCCAATCAAATTGAAAACCAATGTTTTCTAGAGCCCAATTCTTGTGGTCGGAGAAATTATCAAACTCGCGGGCGACGATGGCGGCGCCCTTTTCGCCGGCGATGTCCGTGGTGGCATCGGTGGAGTTGGAATCGAACACAATCACTTCGCCCGCCCAGGCAACCGCGTCCAGGCAGGCACCGATATTGCGCGCCTCGTTGCGGGTGGGGATCAGGACCGATACCGGCGTTTTTTCGGATGCGTTCATGGGAATCTTAAAATTATAGGTGGATCGGGCGTAAAGTCTCACTATGTTCTATTTAGATGGGTTTGTTTGCGCCTATTCACACCCCATAACGGAAAAAATTACAGCCTGACAATAGTTTACATGAAAATGCGCGTACTCGTATATGGATTAAACTCATGGCCCGAGCCGATCGGCGTCGGCAAATATACCGGCGAGATGGCCGCCTGGCTGGCCGCCAACGACTGCGACGTGCGCGTGGTGACCGCCTATCCCTATTATCCAGGCTGGAAGCGATACGCCGGCTATGGGCGCTGGCTCTATTCCAAGGCAATCGAAGACGGCGTGACCGTGGTCCGCTGCCCGCTCTATGTGCCGGCAAGGCCAAGCGGGGCAAAACGCATGGCGCATCTGTTCTCATTCGCGGTTTCAAGCCTGCCCGCAGTCATTTGGCAGGCCCTGACCTGGCGGCCCGATGCGGTCATCGCCATCGCGCCCACTTTGTTTGCCGCTCCCGGCGCGGCCCTTGCTGGATGGGCGGGCGGCGCCCGCAACTGGCTTCATATCCAGGATTTCGAAGTGGACGCGGCGTTCGAGCTGGGCCTCCTGGAAGGCGGCTGGCTACGGCGCTTTGCGCTTGGATTAGAGCGCTGGCTGCTTGGCCGGTTCGCCTGTGTGTCCTCCATATCTGACAATATGTGCCGCCGCCTGGCCGAAAAGGGCGTTGCCGAAGACCGCGTTCAGTTCCTGCCCAACTGGGTCGATACCAACGTGATTCGCCCGCTGGATGACAGCACGGCTATCCGCGCTGAATTTGGCGTTCCTGCGGACGCGCTGGTGGCGCTTTACGCTGGTAATATGAACACCAAACAAGGCATCGAAACTATTATCGAGGCGGCCCGAATGATGCCCGCCGATGCTGATGTATGCTTCGTGATCGCCGGTGACGGCCCGTCCCGCACCGGTTTGGAGGCAATGGCGGGTGGTCTCGGCAATGTTCAGTTTTTGGCCCTGCAGCCGACGGAAAAATTGAACCGGCTATTAAACCTCGCCGATATACACCTCCTGCCGCAGCTGGCCGGCGCCGCCGATCTGGTGATGCCGTCGAAGCTGACCGGTATGATGGCGTCCGGGCGCCCGGCGGTAGCCCTGGC
>JABHAA010000154.1 GCA_018674495.1 Rhodospirillaceae bacterium
AGGTTTCAATTGGCACTGCAATTGCGCTAATCTTTGCCCCTTGGCAAAACTCGGGAGCCAACCCATGGACGAAATCAGCGGCGGCGATCCCAGCCCGGTCAAAGTCAACAAACTCGGCCACCTGGTTTATGAGGTGAGCGATGTGGAGAAAACCGTCCAATTTTGGACCGAGGTGATGGGCTTTACGCTCTCCGACCGCAATCATCTGGGCATGGCGTTCCTGCGCTGCGGCTCCGATCACCACGCCATCGCCCTGGCCCAATCGAAGGCACCGCGCCGCGCCGGCGCCGATAGCGGCCTTCGGGTGCAGCATCTGGCCATGGAGGTGGACAATTCCGATATGCTGCTCGCGGCGCGGGATTGGTTGACCCGGCACGGCTATACCATCAGCTTCGAAGGCCGGCGCGGGCCTGGCTGCAATATCAGCCTGCACGTGTTGGACCCGGACGGATTTGATTTCGAGCTTTATTGCTATATGGACCAGATCGGCGACGACGGTCGCTCGCGCCCGGCCGATCAGTTTCGGAGGGCCGAAAGCCTGGAAGACGCCCTCGCCGAGACATTGCCGGAAAGCTGGTAGACGCGCGCCATTAACTTATGCCGGTTCCGGAATTGGCGGCTTCGGCAATGCCGGTTTCGGCGCGGTCATTCATCGTCCGTCGCCATTACCGGGAAATTTGGCACCAACGACGCCGGCGGCGGGCAAATGGAAGCGAAATCTAGTGCAGGGAGCGGCATCGAGCTCGTACCAGATTTCGCCGTTCATACTTTCGATGATCGAGCGGCAGATGGGTAAGCCCAAGCCAAGGCCGGATTCCTTGGTAGTAAAATAGGGCTCGAACAATTGCCCCTGATCGCCTGGCGCAACACCTTGGCCGTTGTCTTCGATGAAGAAGGATACCAGCCCGTTATCGCGCGCAGTGTTGACGGTCACCTTGCCGGCGCCCACCTGACCGTCATTCACGGCGTCGGCGCTGTTCTTCAAAAGATTAAAAATCACCTGCTGGATCAAGATCGGATCGCCTTCAACCTGGACGTCCGACTGGGTCAGATCGAGCACCAGTTCGATTTGGCCGAGATTCAATTCCGAGCGCATGATGTTGGTCGCCGCCAGCACCGCGTCATTGATATCGACAAATTCGAACTTTGGCTCATTCTTGGCAACGAAATTACGCAAACCCCGGATAATATTGCCGGCCCGGTCAGCCTGTTCGGACGCTTTTTCCAGAGCTTCGATAATGTCGCCATTGACCGCATCGCCGGGTTTCATACGCTGCAAACTTCCGTTCACATAGGCCGACAGCGCGGCCAGCGGCTGGTTCAACTCGTGCGCCAGACTGGTCGCCATTTCGCCCATGGTAGCGACCCGCGTGACATGAGCCAAATCGTCCCGGTGGCGACGGTATTCTTCTTCGATACGTTTGGCCGCCGATACATCCTGGGCGACGAACAGATAGCAATCCTGGCCCTCATATTCGATCGGCTCGCAACTGATGATGAAATCCCTGGTCTCGCCGTTTTTTGTAATATAGCGGACATCGACGCCGCCTTCGGTACCCTCGTTGGCGCGCGCGATAACCTGAGCCCGCGCTTCGGAATCTTCAAATAAGTTTAGATCGACTGGGGTTCGCCCGATGACCTCGGTTTTTTTGTAGCCGAGGGTTTTGAGCCAGAACTCGTTGACGTCAAGGATCACCGCATCCTGGACCGTCGAAATGGAAACCATCGCCGGGCTGGATTGAAAAATTTTATAAAACCGTTCCTCGCTTTTCTTGATTTCGGTAATGTCCGTGTGAAAGGCGAGCATGCTTCCGTCGGACAATTTGTTGCGGCGGATTTGTATCCATTTGCTGCCATATTGGACAACCACGCTGGGAAGGGTTTTGCGCTTGCGGGCTTCGAGGGCTGCTTTATCCCAATCGGCGGGCTCGCCATCGCGGACAATCCGCAGCCCGCTTGCCTTGTGACGAAGCAGTAATTCCTCCAATTTCAGACCGGGCATGATGATCTCGGCGGCGTGGCTGTGCAGTTGGCGGAACAACTCGTTGCACATAACCAGCCGGTCATCGGCGTCCCAAAGTGCGACGCCTTCGGGCGCCAATTCCATGGCCTCGACAAAATTTGGCGTAATTTCATTTACCAAGAAACCGGCCCCAAGATAACCAGGAACGGCAAGCGTGCGATCAATTGCAAAGCGCGCTGCCTTGACCAGTATAGCAGGCGAATTTGACAGGGGATGGCAATTTACACCTACGGCAGAAAATTATTTATTCCTTGAGCCTTTTCCTGCTCGCTGCCTGCACGGTCCTGATCGAAGTGGCGCGGCTTTGATGCGTATCGATCTCGCCATCCTCAACCCTCTAAGCGGTCTCGGCGACGGTTTTCATAGCCAAATGCTCTATACCGAAAAATATGAGGTTATCATTCCCCCCGGCCACAGGCGCGGCGCCATGAACGCGATCAAGCTCAGCGATTTGACGGGCGAGCCTTATGTGGACCGCCTCGCCTGCGAACTGCGCGAAATGGTTATCCAGGTCTGCGCCGATATGGAGGTGGAGCTTTACGCCCGCTTCCGCTCGGAGCGCGAAGATTGGGTGCAGGCGATGGTGCTGACGCGCATCGGCTTTGCCTTCATGCCGGAATTTTCGGTAATATTGCCGGGCCTCATACAACGGCCATTGGTGGAGCCGGAGGTAGAGCGCAGCATTGCCCTGATCACCGTGCCCGGCCGGCCGTTCTCGCCGGCGGTTGCGACCTTCGTGCGCGCCGCGCAGAGCTTCGCCTGGCCGGGATGAGGATTGTCTGGTCTGATCGCGTTCTTAATGTCTGCTCAATAGCCACCTTCTTGGAGGCTAGACAATTCAACATTCTCTTCCAGTAGCGACCAGACCAAGCGGGCAAAAATTTCCGGGACGACAATCGTCCGGTGATTGTCCGTCTCTTGCAGCCTGTCGCGCAAGGTCTGCCTAACATCCGATGACCCGGTCAGATCGAAGATGATATCGATTTGATCACCAATATCCAGCACGTCCGAGGCTTTGGAGTAGACTGGCACATTCTCATCGGCAAACATCTGGGCAGCGAGGGAATCGGGGTCGCGTTCAGCCACGGCGACGATTTGGACCGATTTGTCGCCCGCATCGATATGCTTGGATAGGCCGGCCGCAAACTGCTGGCCGATCCGGCCGAGACCCAGCACCGCCACGTTGATCGTTTCAGACATTACATTCTCCGTTGGAATCAAAATTTCCGGTTTATCGGCTTATAGAATTTGACCATACTCTAGGGGATAAATTTAATATGGTGTTTTCCAGTTTTCATTTAAAGCCCCTTCATATGGGACCAAGATGGCAAAAGCTCCTTCACAGATTATGCAGCGCCTGGTGCTTCAACCTGGGCACATTTTGTTTAACGAAGGGGAATTCGGCAATGAAGCCTACGTTATTCAGGCTGGCCGCGTCGAGATTGTCAAGATTCAGGGCGACGAGGAGCTGGTCCTAGGCGCGGTGGAAAAAGGCGGCATATTTGGCGAGATGGCGCTCATCGACAGCCGTCCGCGCATGGCCATGGCGCGCGCCGCGGCAGCTACGACGGTGGTAGTTATTCCGCGCGATCTGTTTTCGTCCAAGGTGGCCAAATGCGATCCGTTTGTGCGCTGTCTGATTGGCAGCTATGCCAAGCTGATCCGGTCGCTGGTTTAAATTACGAACCCGTCAAAAATAGCGCAGCCACATATAGACGTTGGCAATTGCCACCGTGCCCAGCATCAACGGCAGCCCGATGCGCATAAATTTGGCGAAACTGATTGGGTGACCGGCGCGCCCGGCCAGGCCCGACACCATCACATTGGCGGCCGCGCCGACCAACGAGCCGTTGCCGCCGAGGCAGGCGCCCAAGGCCAGCGCCCACCATACGGGCTCCAATTGAGCCGGCCCGCCGAGGGCGGTTTCCATGCTTTCGACCAGTGGGATCATGGTGGCAACGAACGGTATGTTGTCTACCGCCGCCGATACCACCGCCGACAGCCAGAGCGTCGCATAAGCCGTGCGCGCCGGATCGCCGCCGGTAAACTCGATCAGCTGATCGCCGAGGATATTCAGCAAGCCCGCATGCTCGACGCCAGCGACGATGATAAAAAGGCCGATGAAAAACAACAAAGCCGCCCATTCTACTTCGATCAAGGCGTGATGCAGATGCTCGCCCTGCTCGTGACTGGACGCACCGAATGTGGTGGCGAGCACCAGTACGGCAGCGCCAAACATGGCCGTAGTACCGGGCTGGATATGATACTGCTCGCCAACGATGAAGCCGGCGATCACCAGCGCCAGCACGGTCAACGATATGACCAGAAGGCGCTTGTCGGTGATGGTCTCAGCTTCGCGAAAACGCATGATACCCTGGCGGGCGGCCTCGGACGCCATCAGCCCCTTACCCCAAAGCAGTTTGAATACCACCACCATAATGACGATCAAGACCACCACCAGCGGCCCCAGATTGGTCAGGAACTGCATAAAGGTAAGCCCGGTCGCCGAGCCGATCAGGATATTGGGCGGATCACCGATCAGCGTCGCGGTGCCGCCGATGTTGGACGCCAGTATCTGCGAGAACAAAAACGGATAGGGCGAAACCTCCAGCTTCTCAACGATCAGCAAGGCGATGGGGACGACCAGCAGAACGGTAGTCAGATTGTCGAGAAAGGCCGAAAAAACCGCGGTCACCACCGACAACACGATCAGGATGCCGACCGGATTGGCGTTAACCTTTTTCGCCGACCAGATGGCCACAAATTCAAACACGCCCGAGGTGCGCGTGATGGCGACGATGATCATCATGCCGGTCAGCAGCGCGATAGTATTGAAATCAATGGCTTCAATGGCCTGTTCTTGGGAAATCACGCCGGTGATGATCACCAACCCGGCGCCGATCAACGCAACTACCGTGCGGTCAAATTTTTCGCTCAACAATACTGTGTAGGAGACAATCAAAAGGATGGTCGACAGCCATAAGGGATCGATGCCGAATATGACGCTGTGGCCGGCTGCCGCTGCAGCTTCCGGCGTCATTGGCCGTTCTCCTTTGCAGCGCCCCTGGCCTCGCGCTCTGCGGCCTTAGCCTCGGCGGCCTGTTCGCGGGTATGTTCTTCCTTAAGGCCATAGAGGACCGAGAAAAACGAAATGGCGCCGACCAGTTTGCCCGCGTCATCGACCACCGGCACCACATATTGCTTGTCACAGATCATCATCAGGGCATCGATGAGTGGCGTGTCGGGATGGGCGACGCGGGCGTCCCGGTCGACCATTTCGCCGACCGTTTTATGGCGGAGCGCCTCCAGCCGCGCCTGCATATCGGCGGCACTTTCGTCGAAAAAACTGGCCCGCTTGAAGCCGTGGCTGACGGTGGAAAGGGTGCGCGGGATCAGATGCTGCATCAATCCTTCGCCGGAGATCAGCCCGCAGAAGGTGCCATCACGCTCGGCCACCGGCACCAGTCCCATATGTTTCTCGACCATAAAATCGATGACGTTGCCGACCAACTCGTCGGCGAACAAATCCACCTTTATGGGCGCCATTACCGATTTGCAATCCATGGGTTCCGCTCCGATTACTATTACCGCCAGACAAGCTATACCAGTCCTGAATTTTACGACATTGATTTCGATCATAGCGATTGGTGATTACCACAAAGGGGAAGATTGCTTCGGTTGCTCGGCGGGGTACAATCTAAAGACCAAGTTTGGGGGGGATGAACATGACAGACATTACCGCCGACGAATTCGGCCTGGTGGAGAAGGCCAAGGCGCTGGAGCCCTTGCTGCGCACCGAGGCGCCCAAGGGCGAGGCGGGCGGGAGGCTCACCGACGCCACCATGGAT
>JABHAA010000156.1 GCA_018674495.1 Rhodospirillaceae bacterium
GGTCTCAACCGCAACGCGGGCGCCAGGCTCGGCGGTCAGGTACGTATCCACAACCGCGTCCGAAATGCGGTCGCACACCTTGTCCGGATGACCCTCCGAAACAGACTCAGACGTAAACAGAAAATTGGAATTCATGGTGACTTACGCTCCTTCGGCTCAAGGCAATGGGCAGGTGACGACCATAACGATCGCCGCCACCTTGTGGCAACGGGATCATAATCCGTCAAGAAAAATCGGGAATATAACTGCACCCGATACGGCCGCCGGGCCAAGAGGCGGCGGCTAATTCGGAGGCTGTTATCATGGCTGCGCTTTAAAAAGCAATCCGCTTAGCTTTCTTCCTCTGCCCGGGCCAGGGATTTTACCAGCTCGAATATCCGTTTGCGCACAGACGGACCATCGATACGGTAATAGGCGCGCACCAGTTCCAGAGTTTCGCGCCGGGTGAGCGGATCTTTTTCCAGCTCGACCTGCTCCTGCTCGTGAAAACCGGTTGGCTCGGCATCGCGCTTTTTGATCTCTTCGGACATATCGTCGAAGAAAAACGAGACCGGCACATCAAGCACCGTGGACAAATCGAACATGCGGCTGGCGCCGATTCGATTGGCGCCGCGCTCGTATTTTTGTATCTGCTGAAATGTCAGCCCAACGGCATCGCCAAGTTTTTCCTGGCTCAAGCCCATCAAGGTTCGGCGCAAGCGGACGCGGCCGCCAACGTGTATGTCTACCGGATCGGCAATTCCCGGAACCCGCCGGCGGGTAATTTTTCGCACCGGAATGGATGGAAATCGAGAGCGCCGCCGCTTCGGTTTGACAATGTCGGAATTCATCAAGTTACCTCTTATTTTCAAGACCCCAAAATACAACGCTTATTAGCAATTACCTTTGGGACCGTCGGGGAGGCACTTCCTCGCTTCGCCTGTGGGCCGGTGGCAATGTCTTGTAAGCGTGGCACTTATTATCGCAACTGACGCCTAATGTACAGGTAGGGAAATCCATATAGTAGAATTACATATAAGAGGGCAAAGATAATTACCGCTTTATTACCTATGAGGGAAAATATAGTTATACTCGATAAAGTTTGTGGTAATGCACTATCAATTGCAATTCGTTCGCCCAGGCGGGTTTGGACCAGCGTCCGGCCATAGGCATCAACCACCGCCGAAATACCGGTATTGGCGACGCGCACCAGGGGGATGCCTTCTTCGGCGGCGCGCAGGCGGACGGCGGCGAAATGCTGGTAGGGGCCGGGCGAGTTGCCAAACCAGGCATCGTTTGTGACGTTCAAAAGCCATCCCGGCCGTTCGCCGCCGGCTGCCACTGCCCGGCCCGGAAACAGGGCCTCAAAACAGATCAGCGGGCTGACACTGGGGGCGCCAGGCACAAATAGCGAGCGGAGCCCCGGACCGGCGGTAAAATCTGTACGCCCCTGGGTAAACTTGGCCACCGGCAAAAAGGATTTGAACGGCACATACTCACCAAAGGGCACAAGATGATGCTTGTCATAGGTTCCTTGAAATTCGGCCTTGGCATTGATGATATGCAGGCTGTTCCACAGGAACGGGCCGCCCTTGGCGCGTCGCAGAAATCTGGGCGCGCCGGTCAACAGGACGCCTTGGGGTGGAATTACGGCGGCGATGGCCCGCGCCGCCGGGCTGGCGCTTTGCAAAAACAACGGCACCGCCGTTTCCGGCCAGATGATATGGGTTGGCGCGCCATTGCCTTGGGTTGCCGCAGCACCGCCATCACTGCGGCTGAGGGCCAAAAGGTTTTGTACATGCCGGGGCCTGAGATTACGTTTCCATTTGTCAGCTTGGGCGATGTTCGGTTGCACCAGGCGCAATCGGACATTATCGACCATAGCATCGGAGGCGCCCGCCAGACGTAGCGCGCCGCCCGCCCAAAGCAAGCCAAGCACGGCGAACGGCAGGCCCACCAGCCAGTATTTGTGCCCCTTGGCCATGCCGGCCATGCCCAGCGCCGCCGGCGCGACCGCAGCCATCACGGTGACCAGCGATAGCCCGAACACCCCGGCCACGGCGGTAAACTGGATCATGGCATCGGAGAAGGTCCAGACGGTGCCCATCAGGTTCCAAGGAAATCCCGTGAACAACCAGCCGCGCAACCATTCGAACGCCACCCACCAGAGGGCCAGCATGATGATGCGCGCCGGGCCTTCCCCGGAGAGCGCAAAGGTGGCGAGCGCGGCGAGGCCGATATAGATGGCAAACATCCCGGCGATACCGGCCAGCGCAAAGGGGATCAGCCAGCCGAACCTGGCCGCGTCTACCAGCAATGCATGGGATACCCAATAGAGCCCGAACAGGAAAAAGCCAGCGCCGAACCACCAGCCGCACCGGTAGGCATCGCGCTTCGGCCCACCGCCCGTATACCAGGCCAGCCACCGAAACCGGGCGCCAGAGCGGCTTGCCTGCGAGCCATCGATCAGCCAGCTTAACCCGGCAAAGGCCGGTATCAGCGCGGGGACAAAATGGAACGGCGGCAGCGCCAGCACCGCGAGGCCGCCGAAAATAAAGGCCAAACCCCGGCGCCGCCAGCCGGTCAGAGCGACGATGGTATCCCGCCACCCAATCACAGAAAGCATTTGGCTCGGCATCAGTCGTCGTCCGGCGTTACCTCGCCGGCGGCGCTGACATCGGTCACAGATATACGCAGCCGCTTAACCCGGCGCGGATCGGCATCCAAGATTTCAAACTCCACCCCGGATGGATGGGAGACAACCTCGCCCCGGGTCGGGACCCGGCCGGTCAGCGTAAATACCAATCCGCCCAAGGTGTCGATCTCTTCGCGTTCCTCGTCGGTCAGGACCGGGCCGATCATTGCCTCGAACAAGGCCAGCTCGACGCGGGCATCGGCGTCGAACGATCCGTCGGCGCGCGGCACCATGGCCGGCTCCACGTCGCGGTCGTGCTCGTCCTCGATCTCGCCGACAATCTCTTCGACCAGATCCTCGATCGTCGCCAGGCCGTCGACGCCGCCAAATTCATCGACCACAAGCGCCATATGAATGCGCTTCACACGCATTTCCAACAATAGCTCGAGCACTTGCATGGACGGCGCGACGAACAAAACATCGCGCAATATATTGCTTAGATCGAGGCTGGCTGGGCTCGAAACGGCGGCGTTCTGCGCCGCCAGCACATCCTTGATATGCACCATGCCAATAGCGTCATCCAAGGTTTCGCGGTAGATCGGCACCCGCGAATGGGATTCCCGGTTGATCAGATTGATCAAATCGGCGAGCGCCGCCTTCTCGTCGATGGCGACGATGTCGGCGCGCGGCACCATCACGTCTTCGACCGTGCGCTCGCGAAGTCTTAGGATATTGGCCAGCAAGGTGCGCTCTTCGGTCTCCATGGCGGAACCCGCGTCCGGCGAATCTTCGATCAATTCTTCGATCGCCTCGCGCACAGAGACATCACCATTGCGGGCACCCATGATCCAGTCCACAAAACCGCGCCAGGGACGGGCGCGCGGCAAATCCTCAGCGCCGCTGTTAGGCGCCGACAAATTGACGGGATCGCCGTTTTTGGGTGCGGCTGGTTTATCTGGCTCTTCGTTCATCTTGGCTCTCGTGGCTGTAACCGGCGTCCATATCCCGATAAGGGTCGTCGATGCCGAGACTGGATAAAAGCCGGGTCTCAAGCCCCTCCATAACCTCGGCCTCGGCCTCGGCCTGATGATCGTGGCCCAACAGATGCAGGACACCGTGGATAACCAGATGGCTGAGATGATCGCCAAGGCTGATGCCTCGGTCATCTGCTTCGGCTTCGCAGCGTGCCACGCCGAAGGCGATGATCACATCGCCAAGCAGCACCGGTCGCTCGGCCGCGGCGCCGCCTTCGGGGGGCGCTTCGCCCGGAAACGACAAGACATTGGTGGGCTCGTCCCGGCCCCGGTAATCCCGGTTAAGGGCGCACACAAATTCATCGCTGGTTAACACCAGGCTCAATTCCAAGCCATGCGTTTCGCTTGCCAGCGCGGCGGCGGCGGCCTTCTCCGCAATCGCCTCGGCGTCGGCCAACACGCCCCAATCGGGGCTTTCAATAGAGATGTCGATGCTGTGCATGGAGTTCATGAAAACCGCTCAAGCCCTGTCCTTATCGGTGGCCGCCTGTCTATCATAGGCGCGCACGATGCGGGCCACCAAAGCGTGGCGCACCACGTCAGCATCGGTAAACTCGACGAAGGAAACACCTTCGACGCCGGTCAATACAGCCAGAGCATCGGCCAGCCCGGAACGCACCCCCCGGGGCAAATCAATCTGCGTCAGATCGCCGGTCACCACCATGCGCGCATCGGCGCCGAGCCGGGTCAGAAACATCTTCATCTGCACCGGCGTTGTGTTCTGGGCCTCGTCGAGGATAACGAAAGCGCCCGACAAGGTGCGCCCACGCATAAACGCCAGGGGCGCAATCTCGATCTCGCCGGTTTCGATTTTCTTGGCCACCTGATTGGCCGGCAGCATGTCGTTCAAAGCATCATAAAGAGGGCGCAAGTAGGGATCGACCTTGTCGCGCATGTCACCGGGCAGGAAGCCGAGCTGCTCGCCGGCCTCCACCGCCGGGCGCGACAATATGATGCGGTCCACCTGGCCGTTGATCAGGCTTTCCACCGCCTTGGCGACGGCCAGATAGGTTTTGCCGGTGCCCGCCGGGCCGAGCCCAAACACCAGATTGTCCTTGTCGATGGCGCGCAAATAATTTGCCTGCAGCGGTGTGCGCGGCTGGATGTGCTTTTTCCGCGTATGCACGGCCACATCTTCGGCCTTGAGATCGTCCCTTGCACCGCCCGATATCATGCGGATGGCGCCATCGATCTCGGCAGGATCAACCGGGCGGCCGTCTTTCAAAAGTTGGTAAAGATCGTTCAGCACCGTCGCCGCAGTTGCGGCCTGCTCCTTGGCCCCGGAGATAACCACCTCGTTGCCGCGGCTGTTCAGCGAAACATCGAGGCGCTGTTCGATTTGCGCCAGATGGGCATTGTGGCTGCCGAATAACAAAGGCAGCAAGCTGTTGTCGTCAAATTCGAGCAGCAGGCTATCGGCGTCCTGGACTGAGATCGGCGTGTTCACGCGCTAATCTTTCTTTGGCTGGTACCGGTGCTTGTCGCAGCTAGCTCGCCGCCCAGACTGTTGGCGTTGGTTTCGGTGATGACCACATCTGTAACTTGACCCATCAGGCTCTCTGGCGCCATCACATGCACCGGCTGCATGTAGGGCGAGCGCCCGACAAGCTGACCGTCTTTGCGTCCGGCGCGGTCAAACAAGACCGCCATGACGCGCCCGTCGCAGCCTTCGTTGAATTCGCGCTGGCTGGCGTTCAGAACATCTTGCAGCGCCGCCAGGCGTTCGGATTTGAGCGCCTCCGGCACTTGATCGACCATGGCCGCGGCAGGGGTGCCGGGGCGCGGGCTGTATTTAAAGGAATAGGCCTGGATGAAACCAATGTTGGCCGCCAATTCCAGGGTGGCCTCGAAATCCTTGTCGCTTTCGCCGGGAAAGCCGACGATGAAATCGCTCGACAGTTTCAGATCATTGCGCGCGGCCATCAGCTGATCGATAGTGCGCCGGTAATCATCGATCCGGTGGCGCCGGTTCATGCGCGCCAGAACCGCGTCCGAGCCGGACTGAACCGGCAGATGCAGGAACGGCATCAAGGCATCAACCTCGCCGTGCGCGGCGATCAGATCATCGTCCATATCAATCGGATGCGATGTCATATAGCGGAGCCGCGCCAAGCCATCGATATCGTCCAAGGCGCGGATCAATGGCCCAAGGCCGGCGCCCGTATCGCCATCCCGGTAGGCGTTGACGTTTTGCCCAAGCAAGGTGATTTCGGCGACGCCGGCGGCGCACAGCAGCCGCGCCTCGGCAACGATGTCGGCAATGGGGCGCGAATATTCGGCGCCGCGCGTATAAGGCACCACGCAGAAGGTACAGAATTTATCGCAGCCCTCCTGGATGGTCAGAAACGCCGCGCTCGATGTAGGTGCGGCATCCGGCAAGTGATCAAATTTGGATTCAGGCGGAAATTCGATATCCAGAACGCCGTCGCCGGCGGAGCGCTCGGCGCGGGCGATCAATTCGGGCAACCGGTGATAGGTTTGCGGGCCAAGGACGATATCTACAAACGGCGCCCGTCTCATAATCTCGGCGCCCTCGGCCTGGGCGACGCAACCGGCGACGGCGATCAGCGTCGTCTTGCCCGCAGCTTTGCGCGCATCCTTTAAGATGCGAAAGCGGCCCAGTTCAGAATACAGTTTCTCGGCAGCCTTTTCGCGGATGTGGCAGGTGTTGAGGATGACCATGTCGGCGCCGTCGGCATCAATGGTTAAGCCATAGCCGTGATGGGCCAATACATCGCCCATGCGCCCGGAATCATAGACGTTCATCTGGCAGCCAAATGTCTTGATGTGTAGTTTTTTCACCAATGGCGGTAATCACCGGCTTAAACGCCGTCAAATATCCTCAATCATCGGTATTGCCCGGCGGGTTCGAGCCAACGGCGACGCCATAAAGCTCCATCCGATGGCCAATCAATTTGAAGCCGTAACGCTCGGCAATCTTGATTTGCAATTGTTCGACTTCATCGTCGTGAAATTCGATAACCTTGCCCGAATTCATATCGATCAGATGGTCATGATGGTCGTCCGAGGTTTCTTCGTAGCGGGCGCGGCCGTCGCCGAAATCCAACCGGTCGAGAAGACCGGCCTCTTCGAACAGACGCACCGTACGATAGACGGTGGCAATGGAAATTTTGGGATCGACCTCCATCGAGCGGCGATATAATTCCTCCACATCGGGATGGTCATCGGCCTCCGACAATACGCGGGCGATAACCCGGCGCTGGCCGGTCATCTTCATGCCCCGTTCGATGCAAACCTGTTCCAGGCGCGATGGTTCAATCTGGTCGCTCACGTAGCCTCCGGCATTGGTCACATGGGGCCGCTGTCAGACGCCATGATTGTTAATAATCAATATCAAAGGATGATACCACGGCGCGGGCCGGGATCAAGCGCGTGTGCCTCGCGACTTGGTCCCGAGGCCGATTTTTTTGGCAAGCGCGCTCCGATGCTTGGCGTAATTGGGCGCCACCATGGGATAGTCCCGGGGCAACCCCCATCGGTCGCGATATTCTTCCGGCGTCAAATTGTAAGATGTCTTAAGATGCCGCTTCAGCATCTTCAATTTTTTGCCGTCTTCCAGGCAGACAATATAATCCGGTGTCACCGATTTTTTCACCGAAACGGCAGGCTGCGGCCGCTCCGTGGCACCCTCAGCCCCGCCCACATTGGACAGCGTCCGGTAAACGTCCTGGATAAGCTGCGGCAAATCGCCCACGGCAAGCGAATTGTTGCTGACATGGGCGGACACGATTTCCGTGGTCAGC
Source organism: Rhodospirillaceae bacterium (assembly GCA_018674495.1). Taxonomy (GTDB): domain Bacteria; phylum Pseudomonadota; class Alphaproteobacteria; order Rhodospirillales; family UBA2165. The sequence continues at coordinate 7,413 of JABHAA010000156.1, forward strand.
TCCAATAGTTCCGTGTTGTTTTGTTGATCAGACATCAAATTGTAACCCTAATACTCAATTAAGGTGGTTATATATCTCTGAATTCGGAGAAATTCAAATATTTTCGGGTGGTGTCTTTAGTATTACGCAAATACTTGGGATCATTCGATGCTTCGGCCATAAACAATCGCATCCGCCCGACTTGCGCCGGTTTTATAGTAATTGCGGCGGCGGCCGGTTTCGGCGAATCCCAGCCCTTCATAGAGGCGGCGCGCGAACTGGTTGTCCTCGGCCACCTCCAGATACATGGTTTTTGCAACTGCCCCGGCCCGCTGCATGGCCCCTTTGGTAAGCGCCCGGCCCATTTTTTTGCCGCGCTGGGCGCTAAGGACGCAAAGGGTGATGATCTCGGCCTCGTCGGCGGCGATGCGCCAGAGAATAAAACCGCAAGGCTCGTCAACCGCTGGGTCCGCCATCACCATCAAGGCGGCGACGCCGGGGGCGCCCAGCAAATTCGAAAAATCCTCCACCCGCCAGGGCTTTTCGAAGCAACCCCCATGCAGTTCCGCCAGCACCGCCGCGTGGCCTAAGGAACAAAGGGACAAGCGGGCTTCGGTCATGGTTTTGCGGCCAGATCGCGCGGCGCCGGCAAGGTCGCATCGGGGGGGCGCAAATAGAGTGGCTCCAAAGACGGTTGCGCAAGCCCTGGGCGCCAATGGCTGGCCGCCATGCGGGCAATAGTGCCGGCATCCGCATGCGCCGGGGCCGGCGACAAAACCGCATCGACGCCGCCGGCCTCCAAAACCTTTAATGCGCGCTCCGCCCCGCCGCCCATCACCAGAACCGGCAGCTCGGCGCCGGCAAATTCCGCCAACGCGGTTTCTTCAACGGCGGCGGGATCAGACACCGGGGCGCCGGCGGTATCGAACATTTGCGCATAGATATCGGCGCGCTTGGTCTCCAGGGCGACCAGCACGCTTTTGTGTGTGCTCTCATCGGGCGCAACTACGGGCGCGCCGGCCAGCACCGCATCGAACGAGCTTACTCCAAAGAGCGGCGTGCCGGCGGCCAGGGAAAAAGCGCGCGCCGTCGCCAATCCGATACGGAGGCCAGTAAAGGCGCCGGGGCCGATGGTCACCGCGATCACGTCCAGATTGCCATAATCGGCAGCCGCCTCGGCCATTACTGCCTCGATCATCGGCACCAGGGCCTCGGCCTGGCCGCGCACCATCGCCTCGAAGCGTTGCGCGGCAATACCATCGCCTTGCCAGACGGCAGCGGAACAGGTTGATGCGGCGCAATCGAATGCCAGGATATTCACAGTTTTTTCATCGCTTTTGTGACTAATCGATTTCGTTATAAGGAGCGCCGACGGATTTTACACCAGGTGTTTGCAATTATGGCATTGATTCCGATCACGCCGGACAGCCACGGTATCGAGTTGGAGATAGCCTATGCCGGGCCCGATAATTTCACCGGCGAGGCGGTCTATGCCCGCGGCGCCTGCTACCTGCACGAAGAAGCCGAAACCCTATTGCGGTGCGCCATCGAAATGGCGAAGCGCATCGGCTTCGGGGTTCGCATCTATGATGCGTTCCGCCCGTCGGAAGCCCAATGGAAGCTTTGGACACATACGCCGGATCCGGAGTTCCTTGCCGATCCCCGGCGCGGCTCGCCCCATTCCCGGGGCGCAGCGGTTGATCTGACGCTGATCGACAAAGGCGGGCAGGCCCTCGACATGGGCACTCAGTTCGATGCCTTCACGCCATTGTCCCACCACGGCAACACCGATATCGCTCCCGAAGCCGAGCGTAACCGGGCGCTGCTGATCGGGCTGATGACATCCGCCGGCTGGGACTTTTACCGGAACGAGTGGTGGCACTATCAATTGTTCGACGCCAGGCGCTTGCCGGTATTGTCGGACACGGTGCTGGACGTGCCGATGATGGCGGAGACCGGGCTATGAAGAGTTGGGCGGCTGCATTGTTGCTGACTGCCTGGACGCTGGCGCCGGACCTGGCGCGGGCCGCCGACCAGGCGGTGATCTTGATGTATCACCGGTTCGGCGAAACCAAGTTTGCCTCCACCAATATCCGCCTGGAGCAGTTCGAAGCCCATATCACCGAATTGAAAAGCGGACCCTACACCGTGCTGCCAGTGTCCGAAATTGTCGCCAAAATTCAGGCCGGCGCGCCCTTGCCGGAGCGCACCGTCGGCATCACCGTGGACGATGGTTATCTTTCGGTCTTCAAAGAAGCCTGGCCGCGCCTCAGGGCCGCCGGGTTGCCGTTTACGGTCTTTATTTCCACCGACCTCGCCGATGCGGGCGCGGCCAGCTATATGGGCTGGGCGCAAATCCGCCAATTGCGGGATGCGGGGGTCGAGATTGGCGCCCACACCGCATCGCACCCGCATATGATCGCAGCGGGCGCGGCGCGCCTGGACGATGAAATGCAAAAATCAAACGCGCGCTTCAAGGCCGAGCTGGGCGCAGTGCCGGACTTCTTCGCCTATCCCTATGGCGAGGCCGGGCCGCGCGAGCGGGCGCTGGCCCTGAAAACCGGCTACCGGACCGCTTTCGGCCAGCACTCCGGCGTCTTCCACAAATCCAGCGAGGCAAGCTATATCCCGCGCTTCGCCCTCAATGAAAGCTTTGGCGCCATCGGACGCTTCCAGCTGGTGATCAACACACTGGCGATGCCGGTGGCCGATGTGGCGCCCATCGATGCTGGCATCGGCGCCGTCAATCCGCCCAATTTCGGTTTTACCATAACAGGCGATATCGGCAATTTGAAAAATCTCGGATGCTTTTCCTCTTCGGAGGGGCGCGCCCGGGTGGAGATTTTGGGAAACCGCCGCGTCGAGGTGCGCTTGAAAAACCCGCTGCCCCGGGGGCGCTCCCGCATCAACTGCACCTTGCGTGATCAATCCGGGCGCTGGCGCTGGCTGGGCACCATTTTTTACGTGCCGCCCAAATAAAATTTCTTAGATCGCCGGTTCCTTGATGGCGGAGATTAGTCCGCCGCCAAGCCGCGCCTTGTCCAACTGGCTGAGCTGGTTGGCGCGGATGATCCTTTGGATCGAGGTCACATAGGCACGGCCTCGCTCCGAATAGCTGGCCAGGCTCTGCGCCAACGTCATGCCGTCCGGCGTGGCCTTGGATTTGCGCATGCGTGCCCGCTCGGCGCGGAAGCCCCGGTAGGCCCGGTGGGTGTTCAAATTGGCCACATAGGCGCCGACCGCCTGGGTCAGGGTTTGAAACACCCTGATCTTATGCTGCTTACCGCTTGCCCGGTCCTTGGGCACCAGCCCGCCGGCGGCGGCGAAGGTCCATTGGCCGAACAAGGCGTTGCCTTCGCGGGCAAAGCGCGATGTGCCCCAGCCGGTTTCCTCGGCCGCCTGGGCGATGGCCAGGGACGGCGGCACCGTGTCCATGCGCCGCGCCAATTCCACCAGTCCGGCGCGCCGCACTCCATATTGGTCCAGCTTGGCGGCCAACCACAAACGATCCTCGGCGGCCAGACGCTGGCCATCGCGCTTCGCAGCCGCCAAGGACATCAAGCGGCGGCGGTCTTCGGCAATGGTGTCATTGACCCGAAGGACCAGCGGCAGGACCATCTTGAAAAAGAAATTCTTGCGCGTTTCGGGAGTCCGGATGCGCACGATATCGCGGGGAAACGCGGTCAGAAACAACGGCGGCACCGGCGCCTTGCCGGCACGGATGGTCGCCATGTCATATTTGTGGCGATGGAATTTGGACGCAACCAGGGCCACCGTCGGCCCGCCGGCAAGCGCCGCATTGGCACGGCCGTATTTCGCCGTCCTATCGCCGGCACTGCCCGGCAAGGAAAAGACGGCGCTCGGCGAACGGGTGGGGCTGTCGATCGGATAGAGCGTAGCGGCCACAAACAATGCGCCCACGCCCACCGACACGAAACCAATCAACGCCCTCTCGAACACACTCATTCGAGGCCTCTCCGGGTAACCTTCATCTTGAAAATACCTGCCCTTAACGCCCCTCAAATACGCAAAACTGCGCTTGCGGTCCGGTCCGCGATTTATTCGCATCACCATTCCGCCCAATCCTGGCCGGTCCCGGATAATATGGAACAAGCGGCTGCCAACGCCAGCCGTTTTTTCGGCCCATAATCGGGGGTGAAATTTCCATAAATCCGGCAACGGCTTAACCCTTATGCTTCGCCCAACGCTTGAACGGCTGGGTGGCTAGTTTGTGCTATTTGAGCAACAGTATTGCGCGAATCGGGCGCCATCATGTTTCGATTGCGGCTATCTTAAGGCAACCGGCCTGAGGATGCCCATGACATCAAACACCTCGTCCAGGATCGGTGCGGCGATGGCGCCCGCGCGCCCCGCACCATCGGCCAAGACCCCATCCAGATAGCCCGGATCCGCCATCAGCCGCGCCATCTCTTCGCCGATCGGCGCCAAGACCGATACCGCAAGCTCGGTCAGGGTTTCCTTGAATTCGGAAAACTGGCGACCGCCCTGTTCGGCGACCACGTCGGCCAGAGGCGCATCGGACAGCGCCGCAAAAATCCCCAATAGATTGGCGGCTTCGCCGCGCCCTTCCAGCCCAGCCACACCCGACGGCAAGGCGTCCGGATCAGTCTTGGCCTTGCGCAATTTGCGGGCGATGGTGTCGGCATCGTCGGTCATATTGATGCGCGAATTTTCCGATGGGTCCGACTTGCTCATTTTCGCAGACCCATCACGCAGCGACATGACCCGAGCCGCCGCACCCAAAATCAAAGGTTCCGGCTGGGGAAACAGCTCGGTGCCGTAATCGTTGTTGAACTTGGCGGCGATGTCGCGGGCCAGCTCCAAATGCTGTTTCTGGTCTTCGCCGACGGGCACGTGGGTGGCTTTATACAAGAGAATGTCGGCAGCCATCAGATTGGGATAGGCGTAAAGGCCAACCGAAGCGTTTTCCCGGTTCTTGCCGGCCTTTTCCTTGAACTGGGTCATGCGGTTGAGCCAGCCGAGGCGGGCGACGCAATTGAAGATCCAGGCCAGCTCCGCATGCTGGGGCACCTGGCTTTGATTGAAAATGATGTTGGCGGCGGGATCGAGCCCGGCGGCGATCAGCCCGGCGGTCACTTCGCGGGTGTTGGCGCTCAAAACCGTGGGGTCCTGCCAGACGGTGACGGCGTGCAGATCGACGACGCAATAGAGGCAGTCGTAATCATGCTGCAACCGCACCCAATTGCGCAGCGCGCCCAGATAATTGCCGAGGTGCAGATCGCCGGTCGGCTGAACGCCGGAAAAAATTCTGTCCATACTTATTCCCTACCCTTTGAAGGGCGGTGTTATGGCGGGCCGGGCTATAGAGGTCAAGCCGCGCGCCGCCGCAAAATCCGGTTTAATTCATCCCGGCTGACGGCCCCGCTCAGAAGCGCCGCCAGCCCGTAAACGGCCAATCCACCGGCCACCAGAAGCGCCAGGGCAATGATGCGAAGGCTTAGGCCCCCATCCAGCCAAGGCGCCAGCATCGGCAGCGCAAACCACAGGCCGAGCGCCATTGCTGCGGCTGCGATTATCATGCGCGGGGCGCTGCGCCGCAGGCGCGCATCGATGCGCAAATGGCCGCGCCGGATGAGCACCACGGCCAACAGACCAGCATTCAGCCAGGCCGATATGGCCGACGCCATGGCCAGCCCCACATGCAGGAACGGCCCCATCAATATCAGATTGAGGATGACGTTCACGGCCATTGCGAATAGCCCAACGACGATCGGCGTCTTGGTGTCTTCACGGGCGAAATAGGACGCCGCCAGGGTCTTGATTATCACAAAGGCGGGGATGCCCCAGGCATAGGCGGCCAGCGCCCGCGCGGTGGCGCCCACCGCGTGGACATCGAACGCGCCGCGCCCGAAAAAGACCAGCACAATGGGCCCGGCTATGATCGCCAAGGCAGCAGCAGCCGGCAGGGTCAGGAACAATGATATTTCCAGCGCCCGGTTCTGGCTGTTCATCGCCGCCGCTGTATCGCCGGCTCGCAATTGCCGCGACAGCATGGGCAGAAGCGCCGTGCCGACAGCGACGCCGATGACCCCCAAGGGCAATTGGTTCACCCGGTCGGCGAAAAACAGATAGGAGATCGAGCCCGACGGAAGCAATGAGGCGATGATCATGTCGATCACCAGATTGATCTGATAGACGCCGGCGCCTATGGCCACCGGCGCCATGCGCACTAGCAGCAATTTGATGTCTTCGGTGACGCGCGGCCACCCAATCGGCAAGCGGATTCCGGCCCGGCGCACATGCACCCACATCCAGACGAACTGAACGACGCCGGCGGCGAACACCCCCCAGGCCAAAGCGTGGCCCGGCGACGGCAGTAAAGGCGACAATCCAAGCACCGCGCCGATCAGACAGATATTGAGGAGGATCGGTGTCGCCGCCGCTTGCCAGAATTTTTCCATGGAATTCAGAACCCCGGCATAGAGCGACACCAGGGAGATGAACATCAAATAGGGAAAGGTGATGCGCGTGAAGATAACGGCGAGCTGAAATTTTTCCGGGCTTTCGGTAAAGCCTGGCGCCAGGGCGCGCATGATCCAGGGCATGCCGATCTCGGCGGCGATGACGAACAACCCCAACGACCAGAACAATACCGCCAAGGCGCGGCCCGCGAAGGCTTCGGCTTCCGCGCGCCCATCGCCTTCCAGTTTGCGCGCGAACAAGGGCACGAAGGCGGCCGAGAACGCGCCCTCGGCGAACAACCGGCGGAACAGGTTGGGCAGCTTGAAGGCGACGAAAAAGGCATCCGCCACCGGCCCGGCGCCAAGCATCGCGGCCACCAGAATATCGCGGACGAAGCCGAGTATCCGGCTCCCCATGGTATAGCTGCCAATGGTGGAGATTGCGCCAAGCAGGGCCATGGGAAATCTATTCCGCCGCCGCCGTGTCTTCGCTGGTTTCGGCCACCGCTTCCGGCTCGGCGAGGGCTTGCAAAAGCCGCGCCTGGATTACTTTTTCTTTGTCTTCGTGCGCCAATTTGAGGCCGAACACATCCTTGACGTAGAAGCTGTCGACCACCCGCTCGCCATAAGTGGTGACATGGGCGCTGGAAATCTTGAGGCCCAATTCGTAGAGCGCGGCGGTAATGTCATACAAAAATCCAACCCGGTCGCGGCCATTGACCTCTATTACCGTGTCGGTGTTGCTGGCCTGATTGTCGATCAGCACCCTCGGCTGCACCCGGAAGGCCTGTTCCCGGGACGGGGTGCGGACGCCGCCGGCCTTGGCCAGCTCGGCATCGATATGCAGTTTGCCGGCGATCACATCTTCGATGCGCGCCCACAAACGCTCCAGCCGCACCGGGCTGGCATAGGCTTTGTCAGTGGCATCCAGGAACGAAAAGCTGTCCAGCGCCATGCCGTCGGAAAACGTGACGATCTTGGCGTCCATGATATTGGCGCCCGACAGAGCCATGGCGCCGGCGATCTTGGAAAACAGGCCCGGATGATCGGGGGTGTAGACCGTCAATTCGGTATATTCGAATTCGCCGTCGTGGCGGGTGTCGATATAAAGGTCTTTGTTCTGGCGCTTGGCCTCGGCGACGATCTCCGCATGGTGGGCGTGGGTGCCAGTATCGTAGGCCAACCAGTAGCCGGGATAGCCGGTGGCAATATGGGCCTCCACAGCGTCTTCGGGCCAATCGGCCAGGCGGGCGCGCAAATCATCCTTGGCGGCTTCGACACGCGCCGCCCGGTTGTCCATGACCCGGTCGCCGGACAGGATTTCCAGGGCGCGCTGATAGAGCCCGCGCAACAGACCCGATTTCCAATTGTTCCAGGTGGTCGGGCCAACGGCGCGGATATCAACCACGGTGAGCACGCCGAGCAAGCGCAGCCGTTCCACCGATTGCACCACATTGACAAAATCCTGGATCGTCTTGCCGTCTTCGATATCGCGCTTGAAGGCGGTGTCGCTCATCATCAGATGATGCTCGACCAGCCAACAGACGGTCTCGGTCTCTTCCGGCGTCAGGCCTAAGCGCGGGCACAATTCCAGCGCCACCTGAGCGCCCAATTGGGAATGATCACCGCCCCGACCTTTGGCGATATCGTGGGTGAGCACCGCCGCATAGAGCGCCCGGCGCGAGCCGATCTCCGACACCGCCTGGGACATGGTGGGCATCTCGGCGGCCAACCGGCCGGCCTCCAGCCGGGCCAGAATGCCGATGGCGCGGATGGTGTGCTCGTCCACCGTATAGGTGTGGTACATATCGTACTGCATCTGCGCGACGATGCGCCCGAAATCGGGAATGAAGCGGCCCAAGACGCCGGATTCGTTTAAGCGCCTTAAGGATATTTCCGGATCCTTCGCCGCCGTCAGAATATCCATGAATATGCGGTTGGCTTCAGGGCTTTCGCGCAGGTCCTTGTTGATCAGGTTCAGGTTCTGACTGATCAGGCGCAAGGCGCCGGGATGAATATCCAGATCGTGTTCGTGGGCTTCTTTGAAGATGCGCAAAATTTTGATCGGATCATCGGCGAAGGCGTCATCGTTTTCGACCATAATGCGCCCGCCGCCGGTCTGGAACCCCTCGATGCGCACCCGGCGGAGATGCAATCCCGGCAGGCGGAAGAGGGTGCGTTTTTTCTGCTGCTCTTCGAGCACCGCACACAGCACCCGGGTCAGATCGCCGACATCCTTGGCGATCAGGAAATAATGCTTCATGAAGCGCTCGACGCCGGAGATGCCGGCACGGTCGGCGGCATAGCCCATGGCCTCGCCGATGGTTTTCTGCACATCGAACGTCAGCCGTTCCTCGGGCCGCCCAGCCAGATAATGTAGGCGGCAGCGCACCGTCCAAAGGAAATCTCTGGCTTTGGAATAGCGCGAGATATCCTGTTCGGTGAACACCTCATCCTCGGTCAGCTCGGCCAACTCGGCGATGTGGGAGACCCCATAGAGATAGCGCACCAGCCAAAAAAGAGTCTGCAGATCGCGGAGGCCGCCCTTGCCTTCTTTGATATTGGGCTCGACCACATAACGGGTGTCGCCCATGCGCTCGTGGCGCGCATCGCGCTCGGCCATCTTGGCCTCGACGAAGGCCGGGCCGCCGCGCTCGATCAGATCGGATTTGAAGCGCCCCTGAAATTCGGCGAACAATTCCTGATCGCCCCATAGCCAGCGGGCATCCAGAAGGCTGGTGAGGATGGTGACATCGGTCTTGGCAAGGCGGATACATTCGCTGATCGAGCGCGTCGCATGGCCGACTTTAAGCCCCATGTCCCACATCATATAGAGCATGAACTCGACCACCTGCTCGATATAAGGCGTCTCCTTGTAAGGCATGAGAAACAACAGATCGACATCGGAAAACGGCGCCAGGGTCGAACGGCCATAACCGCCGACGGCGACGACGCTCATCTTTTCGGCCTTGGAAAGATTGGGCGCCAGATACACCCGCCAGGTGGCCATATCGAATATAATGCGCACCAATTGATCGACCAGGAAGCTGTTCTCGGCGATGCACTGGCGGCCATCGCCGGAGGCTTCGAAGCGGGCGCGCACCTCATCGAAACCGTCCTGCCACGCGGATTTCATCTCGGCGACCAGATCGCTCCGAATTTCCGGTCTATAGCCGTCCGGCCCAAGGATCGCCTCCAGCCGTTCGACGAGGTCCAGGCGGTCGATAATCTTGCGCTGCTGGCGGATCATGTTCATGGGCAATTACTTAAAGGATTTTCCGCTATTGTGATAGGGAGAGGGCGAAGTTGGCGCTTTCAATGTCATTTCCTAGATAAAAAATGCGACATAATTTGGGCGAATATCCGGTATGGGAAAGTATGGTTTGGTATGGATTCGTATGGTTTTTGGCATGCAAACATGTGGCGCTCCGGGGGCGCGGCCCTTGATTAGATTTAAGGTATTACCTTGGATATATAGTCTGTAGATGGCCGGAATCAAGTGCAGACGCCGGCCCCCTACTCCTCTTCTAGCGCCTTTAATCTATAGATAAGCTCCAACGCTTCCTTCGGGCTCAGATCGTCGGCGCTGATCTCGGCGAGGGCCTGTTCCAGGAGCGACGGCCCTTTGTCCGGCGGGGTGCCGCGCACCTGGGCGAACAGGGGCAAGTCTTCGGCGAGGCGGGTGACGGCGCCGCCTTGGTTTTCTTTTTCCAATGCGGCGAGAACGGCCTCGGCGCGCATCACCACATCGTCGGGCAAGCCGGCCAGGCGGCCCACATGGATGCCGTAGGAACGATCGGCCGCCCCCGGCGCCACCTCGTGCAGGAAGACCACGTCGCCCTTCCATTCCTTGACCCGCATGGTGTGGACGCCGAGCGCATCCAGCTTACCGGTCAGGGTGGTCAGCTCGTGATAGTGGGTGGCGAACAGGCCCCGGCATTGGTTCGCATCATGCAATTGTTCAACCACCGCCCAGGCGATGGAGAGGCCGTCGAAGGTGGCCGTGCCGCGCCCGATCTCGTCGAGTATTACAAAGGAACGGCGCGTGGCCTGGGCCAGGATGGCGGCGGTTTCGACCATTTCGACCATGAAGGTGGAGCGGCCACGGGCCAGATCATCGGCGGCACCAACGCGTGAAAACAACCGATCAATGACGCCCATTTGGGCGGCCTCAGCGGGCACGAACGAGCCCATTTGCGCTAAGACGGCGATCAGCGCGTTTTGTCTTAGGAACGTGCTTTTGCCGGCCATGTTAGGCCCGGTCAGCAGCCACAACCGGTCGCCAGCGCCTAAGGCGCAATCATTGGCGATGAACGGCGTCTCGGTCGCCAGGCTTTCGACCACCGGATGGCGCCCGCCGATGATATGAAAATCCAGCCCGGAATCGACAACGGGCCGGGCGTAGCGGCCCTCCAACGCCAATTGGGCGTGCGACGCGGCCACATCGAAATGGGCCAGGGCGCGGGCGGCCAGCGCAATGGCTTCGGCCTCAGCGGCCACATCGGCGCACAAGCCCTCGAACAATTCCAGCTCCAACGCCAAAGCCTTGTCGGCGGCGCTGGCCAGCTTGCCTTCCAATTCGCCCAGCTCGACCGTGGTAAAGCGCAGCGCGTTCTTCATGGTCTGGCGGTGAATGAACGGGCCGTCCGGGGCTTGGGGCAATGCATCGGCATTCTTGGCGGTGACTTCAATGAAATAGCCAAGCACGTTGTTGTGGCGAACCTTTAAGGCCGCGACGCCGGTTTCGGCGGCATACTTATCCTGCAATCCCGCCACAAGGCGGCGGCTTTCGTCGCGCAGGCTGCGCAATTCATCGAAGGGGATCGAATAGCCGCTTGCGATGAAACCGCCGTCCCGCGCATGCACCGGCAATTCGGCGTCCAGCGCCTTGGTCAATTCATCGACCAGCCGGCCATGCTCGCCAAGATCGTCCAGCCAGGCGGTAATCAGCGCCGGCGCATCGGCGCCATCAAAAGCGGTGCGCATATGGTGGGTGAGGGCGAGGCCGTCCCGCATGGCGGCCAGATCGCGGGGGCCGCCGCGCCCCAGGCTAAGCCGCGACAAGGCCCGCTCCATATCCGGGCAGCGCGAGAGGAGCGTCTGCGCTTCATCCCGGAGCGTGGTTTGATCGTAAAAAAGCTGTACCGCGTCCAGGCGCGCATCGATGTCCGCCGGCTCGGTCAGGGGCGCCGCCAGATGGGCTTGCAGGAGCCGCGCGCCGGCGCCGGTGCGGGTTTTGTCGATGACGCTGAGGAGGCTGCCCTTGCGCTCGCCGGTCATGGTCTGGCTCAGTTCCAGATTGCGTCTGGTGGCGGCATCGATTTCCAGAACCGCGCCGTCAGCGAGGCGCTTGGGCGTCCCAATGCGCGGCATCTGGCCTTTTTGCGTCAGCGCCACATAATCGATGAGGGCACCGCCTGCGGCCAGCTCGGCGCGGGAAAAATGACCAAAGCCATCCAAGCTTTGCACGCCATAGAGCGCCTGCAATCGCTTCGCTCCATTGGCGCTGTCGAAGCGGCTGGCCGGCATCGGGGTCAGCACCTGGGCCCAGGGATCGAAATGATGGCGGACGTCTTCGCGCTGGGCAATGGTCTCGGGCACCAGCAGCTCGCCCGGATCGAGGCGCGCCAGGCCGGAGCCGAGGCCGCTTTGCGCCAACGCCTGCATATGGAAATCGCCGGTGGACATATCCAGCCAGGCCAGCCCGAAACCGCCGCCGGCCTCGGCAATGGCGGCCAGGTAATTGTTGCGCCTAGCATCCAGTAACGTGTCTTCGGTGAGGGTGCCGGCGGTGATGGTGCGCATTACCGCCCGGTTGACCACCGATTTTGCGCCCCGGCGCTTTTTCGCTTCTGCCGGATCTTCGGTCTGCTCGCAGACCGCCACCTTGAAGCCGGATTTTATCAGGCGCAGAAGATAGCTTTCGTGGGAATGTACCGGTACCCCGCACATGGGAATATCTTCGCCCAGATGCTTGCCGCGCTTGGTGAGGGTGATGTCGAGGGCGGCGGCGGCGGACACCGCATCATCGAAAAACAGCTCGTAAAAATCGCCCATGCGGTAAAACAGCAAACAGTCCGGATGGTCCCGCTTGATGGCCAGATATTGGATCATCATCGGCGTCGCCGCTTCGGCAGGCGGCGGAATTTGCGGCGGGTTTTCGGTCGCGGACTGAACCAAGGGCTTTGATCTACATCGGTGGTTGCGGAGAGGCGCAGCCTAGCAAACTAATCAAAGCGCCGCCATGGCCGCTTGATGATGGCCGGTCGTTACCTGTCCAAAGCAGCAGAAGGTCACGTCCATGTTATTGCCTTGCAGAAATTCGGCCACGGTAGCGACGGCAATCATCGCCGCCGCATCGCCCGGATAGCCGTAGACGCCGGTGGATATGGCAGGGAAGGCGATGCTGTTGATGCCGTTTTCCGATGCCAGGAGAAGTGAATTCTTATAACAGGCGGCAAGCAAGTCCGCCTCGCCCTCGCCGCCGCCCCGCCATACCGGCCCCACAGTGTGGATCACATGGCGGGCGGGTAAATCATAACCGTCGCTCAAGCGCGCTTCCCCGGTGGGGCAGCCGCCGATTTGCCGGCATTCCTCCAAAAGCCCCGGCCCGGCGGCCCGGTGGATGGCGCCATCGACGCCGCCGCCGCCCAACAGCGCCTCGTTGGCCGCATTGACGATGGCGTCCATATCCAATGTGGTGATGTCGGCTTCGATGATGTTCATGGCTCCGCTGTTGCCGCCGTCAATGCCGCCAGCCGGGTGGCATGGATGTGATCAGCATTGATGCGCTCAAACACGCCGAGCCTTTCCAGCACACCATGGACGCCGGCGCTCATGCCGGCCAAATGCACCGATGCGCCGAGGGACTGGGCGCGGGCCAGGATATCGTCGATGGCGAAGGCGCCCGTGGTGTCGACCAACGGCACGTCGGTGAAATCCAGCACCAGTATGTGATGGGCATCGTCCAGAACCAGTTGCCGGGCCATGCCTTTGGCGGCGCCGAAACTGACCGGGCCGGCAAAGTAATAAAGGATGATCTGATGCGCGCAGCCATCGAGCAACGCCTGCTCGGCGGCGCTTAAATTCATGCCGCCGTCTTCATCCGCCTCGCCGTTTCTAGTGGCGCGCACGCTGCTCATTTGTAAATCCGACATGCGTTTTACGAACAACAGGCTGGCCGCCACCATGCCGGTGGCAAAGGCGATAATCAGATCGACGAACACGGTGAGCCCCAGCACCACCAGCATGATCACCACGCCGGCCCGGGGCGCCCGGGGAGCCCGCTTCAAGTAACCCCAATCGATAATGTCGATGCCGACTTTCATGAGGATGCCGGCCAGCACCGCGTGCGGGATGAGACTGGCCAGGGGCCCGAGCCCGAGCACGATGGCGAGCAGTACCAGGGCGGCCACCAACCCACCGAACAAATCGCCGCGCAGGTTCTTTAGATCAAAGCCGTTGATGATGGCGATCGGCTGCCCCCCTTAAGCCAAAGCTTCAGCCTAGCGCTTCGGCGGCGGGACGGTAATCGAGGCCGAGATCTTCGGCCACCGCCTTGTAGGTCACATGCCCCCGGCAGACATTGAGGCCGTTCATCAAATGGGCATCGGCGCGCAACGCCGCCTCGGCCCCTTGATCTGCCAGCGCCAAGATGAACGGCAAGGTCGCGTTGTTGAGCGCGCGCGCCGAGGTGCGCGCCACGGCGCCCGGCATGTTGGTGACGCAGTAATGCACCACATCATCGACCAGATATGTGGGATCGGCGTGGGTGGTGGGCTTGGACGTCTCAAAACAGCCGCCCTGATCGATAGCCACGTCAACCACCACGGCGCCTTTTTGCATGGCCGAAATCATCTCCTTCGTGACCAATCTGGGCGCGGCGGCGCCCGGTACCAGCACGGCGCCGACCACCAGATCAGCGCCAGTGACGAACTGCTCGACCGTGTCTATGGTTGCGAAGATGGTGTTCAGCGTCGGGCCGAACTGCATATCCAGCTCGTTCAGGCGGGCCAGGGATTTGTCGATCACCGTGACCGAGGCTTCGAGCCCCATGGCCATGCGCGCCGCGTTGGTGCCGACCACGCCGCCGCCAAGAATGACCACCTTGGCCACCGGCACGCCGGGCACACCGCCCAGCAAAATACCGGCGCCGCCTTGCTCTTTCTCCAAACAGTGGGCGCCGACCTGCACCGACATGCGCCCGGCCACCTCGCTCATGGGTGCCAATAATGGTAAGCCGCCGCGATCGTCGGTGACCGTTTCATAGGCAACGGCGATGGCGCCGGACGCCACCAGCCCCGCCGTCTGCTCCGGCTCGGCGGCAAGATGCAGATAGGTAAACAGAACCTGGTTTTCGCGCAGCATGGGAATTTCGGAAGCCTGCGGCTCCTTCACCTTGACCACCATATCGCCAGCGGCGAACACAGCGGCAGCATCCGAGCCGATCTCGGCGCCCGCCTTGATATAGGCGTCATCGCCAAAGCCGACGCCGGCGCCGGCGCCGCTTTCGATGATCACCTGATGGCCGTGATGGACGGCTTCACGAACCGAGGCGGGGACCATGCCGACCCGGTATTCGTGAACCTTGATTTCCTTGGGCACGCCGATGCGCATGGAGTCTCTCCCGGATTATTTTTCTCTCCTTAATATGTGGTGACACAGCGTATTTACGCAACCGGCACTTTGCCTAACACAAGAAGCTGTGTTAACCGGAAGCATGAGCGAAAGCGATCCGGTAAACACGGTGCTGGTCTATGTGGGCCTCGACCGCATCGGCGACAGCCTCTTGAAGCTGCCCTTCGTGCGCGGCCTTCGGGACGCTTATCCGGGTGCCCACATCACATGGCTGGCGGGCAAGGATACCAGCGTCTATGCGGGCATCATGGCACCGGTGGTCGCCGGGCTGTTGGACGAGGTAATCGAATGCGCCGGTATTGGCCTCAGCCCCAAGGAGCTTTTGCGCCGGCCTTTAAATGGGCGCGCGTTCGATCTGATCATCGATACCCAGCGGGTTGCCTTGGCGTCATTGGTTTTGTGGCGCATTCGCCACAAACATTTCGTCTCGCCGTTCGGAAAATTTATCCTGTCGTCGAAGAAGCCGCCCAAGGACTACCAGTTCCCCAAATCCATGCAGCGCCAGGTGTTGGATCTGTTGGAGATCGCCAGCGGCCGATCCGTTCCGACGCCGACCACGCTTGATCTGGCGCTCGATCCGGAACTGGAACGCATCGCCGAGGCGTTGTTACCGGACGGGCCGGACTATGTGGGCTACGCTCCCGGCGCCGGAGGGCTGCCCAAATGCTGGCCGCTGGAAAATTTCATCGCGGCGGCCAATAGCGCCGGCGGCAAGCCGGTGATATTCCTCGGCCCCCAGGAAACCGACTGGATCGAACGGGTGCGCAGCGATGCCCCGGACGCCCTGCTGCCGCTTCAGGCAAACAATGTGGGCGCGGTCCATGATTTCGCGCCGCAATTGACCATCGCCATGGCAAGACGGCTCAAACTGGCGGTGTCCAACGATTCCGGCACCGGCCATATGTTCGCCGTTTCCGGCGTGCCGCTGATTTCGTTGTTCGGGCGCACGGTGCCGGAGAAATTCACCCCCATGGCCAGCCGCCTGACCATCATCCGCGCCCAGGATTACGGCGGCCGCGAGATGCACCTGATCCCGGTGGCGGCGGTGATCGAAGCGATAGGTAGGGAGCTGAAACTTTAGACCGGCTCGCCCTTGAGCAATTTGGGCAAACGCCCGGCTTCGCCCATGGCGTGGCGCATGAAGAAGCGCTTCAACGGGCCCGACCGGTTGACCAGGGCCAGACCCACATCCCTTGCCAGACGCACCGGTGCGATATCGTTGGAGAACAAGCGGTTGATGCCGTCGGTCAGCGACAGCATCAGCATGGCATCGAAGCGCCGCCAGCGGTCGTAGCGTTCCAAAATGTGCGCCGCGCCGATGTCGAGGCCGAGGCGATGCGCCTCGATCACCACCTCGGCGAGGGCGGCCACGTCGCGCAAGCCGAGATTGAGCCCTTGCCCGGCGATGGGATGCATACCGTGGGCGGCATCGCCAACCAGGGCCAGGCGCTTGTCGATGCAGCGATGGGCAAATTGCAAGTCCAGGGGATAGGTCCAGCGGGGCCCGGCCAAGGACAATGCGCCCAAGAAATCACCAAAGCGCTGGCCGAGGGCGTCCAGAAAGCCAGCGTCGTCCAACTCCATGATATCCGGCACAAGGCCGACGCGTTCGGTCCAGACGATGGACGAGCGGTTGCCGGATATGGGCAGGATGGCGAACGGCCCCGATGGCAAAAAATGCTCGTGCGCCACATTGTTGTGGGGCTTTTCATGGGCGATGGTGCAGACAATGGCGGTCTGCTTATAGGACCAGCGGGTGAGGGCGATATCGGTCTGGCCGCGCAAATATGATTGACGCCCATCGGCGCCGATCACCAGGGGGGCATTGAACGTGCGGCCATCACTTAAGGTCAGGCGGGCGCCTTCGGGTGCACGTTCCACGCCGGTAATCTCCGCCGGCGCGATATAGGTAACTCCGGGATGGGGCCTAAGGGCCTGGAACAAGGCGCTGCGCATATGCCGGTTCTCGACCATATAGCCGAGCGGCGCATCACCAATCTCGGTGTGATCGTAATGCAGAAACAATTTGGAGGCGCCATCGGCCACCCTTATGTCGAGGATCGGCGTCGCTTCGGCCAGATGCTCCCAGATTCCGAGGTGGGAAAGCATTCGTTTCGGTGCCTGCGCGATAGCCGAGGCGCGGCCGTCAAAGCCGGCGTCCAACTGGCCGCGCTGATCGACGCGGTCGATAACGACAACCTCCAGCCCCGCTTGGGCCAGGGCCACACAAAGCGCCGCTCCCACAAGGCCGCCGCCGACTATCATTACATCCGCCATGATTCCTTAGAAATGAACCCATCGGTGGGTAAAGTCCAGTGGGCTTAGCCGGGAGGAAATTGATTAAAAAATAGTCATTTTTTTTATTTGTGCATATTTTATTCGACCTTTTGGCCCCAATTCAGCTTCCAAAACCTCGAAAATGTCCTAACGTGTTGAAAACAAACTATTATCGGTGTTGGCATAGTTATTGAGTTATAAGGGGTCGGGCGGTATTCCGGGCCAGACCGAGCGCGCACGCAATGAGCAGGTTTGTTCCGGAACACTTGATATTGCCTTGATATTGCGCGATGAGTTGATCATCGCCGGTCGATGCGGGGAATACGCGGATCGGCGTAATGCATACTTTGGGAGGACATAGGATGCATCGTCTTAGGGGAACCAAATTTCTATTGCCCGCTATCGCGGGTATTTTGCTGATTTTACCGGACAGCGCATGGGCACAAAGCGCGGCCAAGCTGTCGGGGGGCAACACCGCCTGGATCATCACCGCAACGGCGCTGGTTCTGTTCATGACCATGCCCGGACTGGCGCTGTTTTACGGCGGCCTGGTGCGCTCCAAAAACGTGCTTTCGGTGTTGATGCATTGTTTCGCGATCACCGCCATTTCATCGATTTTGTGGCTGGTGCTGGCCTATTCCATTGCTTTCGGCGGTGACGGCATCTGGTGGGGCGGGCTCTCCAAGAGCTTCCTTTCCGGCGTCGGCGTCGATACTTTGTTCGGCGATATTCCGGAAAGCGTCTTCTTCATGTTCCAGATGACATTCGCCATCATCACCCCCGGCCTGATCGTCGGCGCTTATGTAGAGCGTATCAAATTTTCCGCCGTGGTTATCTTCTCAGGCCTTTGGCTGATCATCGTCTATGCGCCGTCAGCCCATTGGATCTGGGGCGGTGGACTGTTGGCCAATCTGGGATGGGCCGGGCTCGAAGGCTATGCCACCATGGACTTTGCTGGCGGACTGGTTGTCCACGCCAACGCCGGCGTCGCCGCCCTGCTCATCGCCAAAGTGCTTGGGCCTCGCCGGGGTTTCCCCAGTGAGCTGCGCCCGCCGCATAATCCCGGCATGGTTATGATCGGCGCCGCCATGCTGTGGGTCGGCTGGTTCGGCTTCAACGCCGGATCGGCGCTGGCCGCCAACGGCTCGGCCGGCATGGCGATGACCGTCACCCATATTTCGGCGGCCACCGCGTGTTTGGTCTGGATTGCCATCGAATGGATCAAGTTCGGCAAGCCCAGCCTAGTCGGCATTGCCACCGGAGCCATTGCAGGGCTAGCGACAATCACGCCCGGCTCCGGCTTCGTTGGTCCGGTGGGCGCGCTGGTCTATGGCTTGCTGGCCGGTGTCATTTGCTTCTTTGCCATCAACCTGATCAAGAAGACCTTGAAGATCGACGATTCCTTGGACGTGTTCGCGGTCCATGGGGTCGGCGGCATCCTCGGCATTTTGCTGACCGGCATCTTCGCCGATTCCAGCTTCGGCGGCGTGGGATTGCCAGAGGGCGTTTCCATCGGCACCGCCTTTTTGGGTCAGTTGATCGCCGTCGGCGTGACCATTGTCTGGGCCGCCATCGCCGGCTACATCATCATCAAAATCACGCAAGCCGTCGTTGGGCTGCGGGTCAATGAAGATGATGAGAGCGAGGGGCTCGATCTTACCGAACATGGCGAGCGCGGCTACGACTTGTAGTCGCCCGCTATGGTCTAACCTAGAGACTGCACGCGTTGATGAAAGGATAAAGCCATGAAGATGGTAATGGCAATTATCAAGCCCGCCAGACTGGATACGGTTCGCGAAGCCTTAACCGGCATTGGCATCCAGGGCCTGACGGTGAGCGAGGTTTCCGGCTTTGGCCGCCAGAAAGGCCATACGGAAATTTACCGGGGCGCCGAATATGCAATCAACTTCGTTCCCAAATCCAAGATCGAAGTGGCCGTCAATGATGATCTTGTCGACTCTGTGGTCGAGACAATCGCCGCCGCCGCCAAGACCGACAATATTGGCGACGGCAAAATCTTCGTCATGGAGCTTGGCCATGTGGTGCGCATAAGAACCGGAGAGACTGGCGCCGAAGCGCTCTGATCCAGCTTGGTATTCTATGCATAATGACGCCCTCGATGCCCTGACCGACTATCCGTTTGACCGGCTGCGGGCGCTTTTGGGCGGACTGGACGGACCGGCGGGGATCAAGCCGGTCATCATGTCCCTGGGCGAGCCGCAACACCCATCGCCGGCCATCCTGGCCGAAACCGTCGTCGCCCACGCAGGCGATTGGAACCGCTATCCACCGGTGGCCGGAACGCCGGAGTTGCTTGGCGCGATCACCGATTGGCTTACCCGGCGCTATGGATTGCCCGATAGCTTCATCGCGCCCGGCGAAAACGTGGTCGCCGTTTCCGGCACCCGGGAAGCCTTGTATATGGCCGGCGATATCTGCATCCCCGGTGCGGGCGACGATGGCGCGCCGCCCCTGGTGCTAATCCCCAATCCATTTTATCAGGTCTATGTGGGTGCGACCCTCATGCGCCGGGCCGAGCCGCTTTATATGCCGGCCACCAAGGCCACCGGCTTCCTGCCCGATTTCACTGCTGTGAGCGCGGATGATTTGCGCCGCACTGCCCTCGCCTTTCTCTGCTCGCCGGCCAATCCGCAAGGCACCATCGCCGATCTGGACTACCTGAAGGCGGCGATTACCATGGCCCGGGAATATGATTTCGTGCTCGCCGCCGATGAATGCTATGCGGAAATCTATGACGCCGAGGCGCCCCCCGGCCTGTTGCAGGCAGCCGCCGAACTTGGCGGCGGGCTAGACAATATCCTGGTCTTTCATTCCCTCTCTAAACGGTCCAGCGCGCCGGGATTGCGCGCCGGCTTCGTCGCTGGTGATCCTGATTTGATCCAGCACTTCAAAACCTTGCGCAATTATGGCGGCGCCACCTTGCCTATCCCGATCCTGGCGGCGGCGGCGGCGCTCTGGCGGGACGATACCCACGCCGAGAGCAACCGCGCCCTTTACCGGCAAAAATTCGATCTGGCCGATCAGATATTGCAGGGCCAGTTGGGCTACTACCGGCCCGGCGGCGGCTTTTATCTGTGGCTGGATGTGGGCGACGGCGAAGATGCGGCGCGCAGGCTGTGGTGCGAAGCCGGGGTGCGCGTCATTCCCGGCGGCTATTTGGCCCGCGCCGGCGCCGATGGCATCAATCCCGGCGCGCCCTATATCCGTATCGCCTTAGTGCAGACCCCGGACGAGATTGGCGACGCCCTCAGCCGCATCCGGGATTGCCTGGTCTAGGCGGCCCTTGGACGCGGTTCTCTATATTGTTCGCCACGGCGAAACCCGTTGGAACCAGCAGGACCGCATGCAGGGCTATTTGGATTCGCCCCTGACCGACAAAGGCAAATCCCAGGCAGAAATCATGGGCGATATTCTGAAGGCCGCGTTACCCGGAGACCAAGCCGTTGCCATCCATTGCAGCCCCCAGGGGCGCGCCCTTGAGACCGCGGAAATCATATGCGAGCGCTTAAGGCGCGATTTCAGCGCCTGCAAAATCGATGACCGGCTGCGCGAAGCGACTTGGGGGGTTTGGGACGGCATGACCCTGGACGAGATTGAAGCCCATACACCGGGCGCCCTGGCGGCGCGCGCCACCGACCGCTGGAACTACGCACCGCCGGATGGTGAAAGCTATGCCATGGTCGGAGAGCGGGCCGGCGCCTGGCTGCGAAGCGTTGGCGAAGGTACCCATGTGGTCGTCTCCCACGGCATCACCGGGCGGCTGCTACGTGGCCTTTATATGGAAATGGCAAAGGATGAAATGGGTCTCCTCGATCAGCCCCAAGACGCGGTGTACCGGCTTGATGCGGGCGTCATGACCCGGCTGGAGCGGTAGCAAAGCCATGGACCAAACCCTCTATCTTATCCGCCACGGCGAGACGGAATGGAACCGGGCGAAAAAGGTGCAGGGCTGGAACGATTCACCCTTGACCGAACTGGGCGAGACGCAAGCGCGCGGCGTCGCCGGGATTCTGGCGCGCGAAATTGCCGATCCCGCCGAAGCCATCCTTTATTGCAGCCCATTGGGGCGCGCCCGCGCCACGGCGGAGATAATCGCGGCGGAACTGGGCCTGGATTTCGGCCTCTGCCGGTTCGACGATGATTTAAAGGAATTGAACACCGGCCAATGGGACGGACTAACCTTTGCCGAGATCGAAGCCGCGTTTCCCGACGACTTGAACCATTTCCGCGAAGATTCCTGGCGCAACCGGCCCCCCGGCGGTGAAAGCTACGCCATGCTGGCGGCGCGCATCGGCAAATGGCTGGACGCCCTCGAAGAAACCAGCCCGGCGCTTGTCGTCTCGCACGGCATCGCCGGACAGGTGTTTCGGGGGCGCTATCTGGGCCTCGGCGAGGCGGAAACGGTCAGCCAGGACCAGCCCCAGGACGTGGTATTCCGCCTCGCCGGCGGGCGCATTGCGGAATTGACCTCCCAAAAGCCCTAAAACCAGAAAAACCCCTTACATTATAAGCCATTGCGGGCTTTGTTAAGGTTTCGGTAATCTTTGCACCGCTACTCTGGCGGGATGGCCCATAGCACCGCAAATCAACGCCCTGCCTTCCTGCCCGAAGGATTGGTAGAATCGTTTCGCAACCGCGCCGTCGAGATTTTCGGCATCGCGCTTCTGCTGGGCGCCATCTTTTTAACCATATCCCTGGCCAGCTACGCGCCGTCGGACCCGTCGTTTAACAGCGCCGGCGAAGCAACCGTACAAAATATCATGGGCCACCCCGGCGCCATCGCCGCCGATCTTCTGATCCAATTGTTCGGGCTGGCCGGCATCCTAGCCATTATCATCCTGGCAAGCTGGGGCTGGCGCCTGGTGCGGCGCAAACCAATTGCCCTTATATGGCTGCGATTGCTGGCCTTTGCGGCTGCCATGGTGCTTGCCGCCATAGCCCTGGCGGTGATCCCGGAATTTGAAAACTGGCCGCTTCGGACCGGTCTCGGCGGCGTTTCGGGAAGCGTCCTGTTCACCTTCGCCAGCCATCATTTGGGCCCCTACGCGGCGGGCTATGAAGTTTCCGTGACGGTTCTGGTATCGGCGCTGTTGGGCCTGGCTTCAGCCCTGTTCGCCGCCGGCCTCGACCGCAGCGAATGGCGCGCCATGGGGACCAGCCTGAACGCCGGAATTGGCCTGGCAGTTTCCTATGCGGCACGCCTTAAATTGCCGGAACGAAAATCGGGCGCCCGTATCGAGCCGGTGCTTGGGCCAGGTAGTTCCGAAGAAATGGATGACCAGGACGCACCATTGCTGCCCGTACCCGCGGCGCCGGCGGCGCGCAAGGTGATGCCCTTGGTCAAGAAAAAACCCAAGGATGCGCCGGCTGGCAGCCGCGCCAAAAGCGCCCGCCAGGGCAATCTGACCCTGGACAGCGGCGGCGAATACCAGTTGCCGCCTTTGGATCTGCTGGAAGCGCCGCCGGAAACAACCAGCGATCCGGCCCTCGACAAAACCGCCCTGGCCAACAACGCCAAATTATTGGAATCAGTGTTGCTGGATTTCGGCATCAAGGGCGAAATCGTCACCGTGCGACCAGGACCGGTGGTCACACTTTACGAGCTGGAGCCGGCGCCGGGTATCAAGACGTCGCGCGTCATCGGCCTCGCCGACGATATCGCCCGCTCCATGAGCGCGCTTTCCGTGCGCATCGCAGTGGTGCCAGGGCGCAGCGTCATCGGTATCGAACTGCCCAACGCCAAGCGCGACATGGTCTATTTCCGCGAATTGCTGGCCGCCAGGGCGTTCGAGCGGTCCGGCGCAAGCCTACCCTTGGCCCTCGGCAAGGATATCGGCGGCGGCCCGGTGGTTGTCGATCTGGCGCGCATGCCGCATCTTCTGATCGCAGGGACAACCGGTTCGGGCAAGTCGGTGGCTATCAATACGATGATCCTGTCGCTCCTTTATCAGCATTCGCCGGACGCCTGCAAATTCATCATGATCGATCCCAAGATGCTGGAGCTGAGCGTCTATGACGGCATTCCCAATCTGTTGACGCCGGTGGTCACGGACCCGTCGAAGGCGGTGGTGGCGCTGAAATGGGCGGTGCGCGAAATGGAAGACCGCTACCGCGCCATGTCGCAGGTGGGAGTACGCAATATTGCCGGCTACAACACCCGCTTGGCCGAGGCACGCAAGAAAGGCGAAGAGCTGACACGCCGGGTGCAGACGGGTTTCGATGACGCCGGCAAGCCGATCTATGAAGACCAGCCGCTGAATTTGGACGCCCTGCCACTGATTGTCGTGGTGGTCGATGAAATGGCCGACCTGATGATGGTGGCCGGCAAGGATATCGAAGCCGCCATCCAGCGTCTGGCGCAAATGGCGCGCGCCGCCGGCATTCATTTGATCATGGCCACCCAGCGGCCGTCGGTGGATGTGATCACCGGCACCATCAAGGCCAATTTCCCGACCCGGGTTTCGTTTCAGGTCACCTCCAAGATCGACAGCCGCACCATCTTGGGCGAACAGGGCGCCGAGCAACTTCTCGGCCAGGGCGACATGCTCTATATGGCCGCCGGCGGGCAGGTCAACCGCGTCCACGGCCCGTTTGTCAGTGACGAAGAGGTGGAGCGCATCGTCAATTTTCTGAAAAGCCAGGGCGAGCCGGACTATCTGGACGCGGTTACCGAAGACGACGAAGGCGGCTTCGATATCCCCGGAATGGATGGCGTCGGCGGCAAGAGCAATGGCGACGACGCTCTTTACGATCAAGCGGTTGCCCTGGTAGCGCGCGAAGGCAAGGCATCGACCAGCTTCATCCAGCGCCATTTGCAGATCGGCTACAACCGCGCGGCGCGCATCATCGAACAAATGGAAGAGCAAAACGTGGTCTCCAAGGCCGACCGGGTCGGCCGCCGCGAGGTCCTGATCGGCGAGCATTGAGCGCGGCTTGCCAACGCAATCGATATGGATGACAGTGCCGCCCCTGATGGATTGGTTTGGGCGAGACCGCAGTTGCGTATAATTTTTGGATTGATCGGAGCGATGCTGGGACTGGCAATATTTATTGCCGGCGAAGCATTAGCCGCCGACGCCGTGCCCGCCAAGTTGAGCGAGCGCGACCGCGCCGACATCGTCCGTATCGAAAATTATTTCAACGATCTGAAAACCATGACCGCCAAATTTTTGCAGGTGGCCTCCACCGGCGCCGTTGCCAGCGGTACCATGTTTTTGTCGCGACCCGGAAAATTCCGTTTCGAATACGATCCGCCGTCCCCCGATATGCTGATCGCCGACGGCACCTTTTTGATATTTGTCGACAAGGAGCTGCGCCAAACCACCCATATATTTTTGTCGAGCACGCCGGTCGGCGTCCTGGTCCGCGAGGTGGTCAAATTAGGCGGCGATATCACGGTCACCGGAATATCGCGGCGCCGCGGCCTGCTGCGCGTCACCATCGCCGACAGCGATGATGCCGAAGACGGAACCCTGACCCTGGTGTTTTCCGAAAAACCGTTCCAGCTTCGCCAGTGGCAGGTGCTGGATGCGCAACGAACGGTCACCACCGTGACCCTCAACAATGCCCGCACCGGCATGGCGCTGGATAAAAAGCTGTTCGAGTTTGACGAAGACGCCCCGAAATAGCCGCGGTCTGTTCAACAAAATGTGAGGCCACTTGCATTGGCGCGGCGATGAACTATTTCAATAGAGAAGGACGCACCGGCCAGCAACTGGCTGGTGCTTGGTGGAATGAACTCCCCCCCTGTTGGTTCCACCTTCCGACACTATAAAGCGCCCGGCACCCCTGGCCGGGCGCTTTTTTAGCCCCCACTTTAAACATGTTCGCTTTTTTAGCGCCCAAAAACGAATACGGGCCACCGGAAAACCGGCGACCCGCATTGTCGAGGCGGGGCGCCGAATAGAAACGGGGCCCCAGAAGAAATATATTTTATTCGTCAGCTTCTTTTCGAAAGAAGCCAAAGAATGATGCCAACCGCGATCAGTCCAACAAGACCGCCGTCGCCAAGTGACTTAATCAGCGCCAACAGATTGCCGACAACATTGCCGACAAACGGTAAGTCGCCTCCGAAGATAATTCCCGCGACAACTGATAGTGCAATGAGCAACAGGCCCATTTCGGTTACTTGGGTGAAGAAACGTTTCACACTGTCGTAAATACCAGGCATATCATGATCCTTCGGTAATTATATCCACGCTCAGAGCCCCCTGTTGGTAGACTCAGGGATCGACACCACAATATATTGTATTTTATGTCAAGATATTAGCTTGATATAGCGTGTGCCGCTAGATATAGTATTTAGTAACCCTTTGATTATATAGGGTAATTGCTGGCCATCTGTGTTTCCAAATAAGGCCGGTTAGCCGTTTTACACGACCAAATTGCACAAATTTTCATTATTCGGGCGAATCGAAAATGCGCATCCTAACCTGGAATATTAACAGCGTACGGTTGCGTATTGATCACGTGCGCCGCTTGGCCGAACGCTCCGATGCGGACATTATCTGCCTGCAGGAAACCAAAGTGGTGGACGAATTATTTCCCCACGAAGCCATCCATGAGATGGGTTATGTCCACCGGGCAGTGCGTGGCATGAAGTCCTATAACGGTGTCGCCATCTTGTCGCGGCTACCTTTCAAAGAGGTGGCAACGAAGGACTGGTGCCGGCGCAAAGACTGCCGCCACATCTATGTGACCTTGGAGGACGGTACCGAGGTGCACAATTTTTATATCCCCGCCGGCGGCGATGAGCCGGACCCGGAAAGCAACGACAAATTTGCCCACAAGCTGGCCTTCATAAAATCCATGGCGCGCTGGTGGCGGGGGCGGCAGGAGTCGGGCGCGCGCCGGGTCATCGTCGGCGACTTCAACGTGGCACCGCTGGAAACCGACGTCTGGTCGCACAAACAATTGTTGAAGATCGTGTCGCACACGCCGGTCGAAGTGGATCTTCTGGGCGCCATGCAAAAATCCGGGCCCTGGATTGATGCGGTGCGCGAGATCATTCCGCCTGCCGAACAATTATATTCCTGGTGGAGCTACCGCAACAAGGCGTGGCCCGGTTCCGACAAGGGCCGCCGCCTGGATCATATCTGGATCACCGAGGCGTTGCGCCCGCACCTGACCGGCGCCGAGGTTTTGCGCGATGTGCGCGGCTGGGAAAAGCCGTCCGATCACGCGCCGGTACTAATCACCCTGAACGGCTGAGGCAATCGTTTCGTTTACGGAACTAAACGGTAGCCGTTGGGTTCGGTCACCAGCAACACGGCGTTGGACGGATCCCGCTCGATCTTCTGACGCAGCCGGTAGACGTGGGTTTCCAACGTATGGGTGGTGACACCGGCGTTATATCCCCAAACTTCGTCCAACAGAACATCGCGGCTGACCACCCGTTCGCCGGCCAGAAACAAATATTTGATGATCGAAGTTTCCTTATCGGTGAGCCGCACCTTTTTGTTGGTCTCGTTATCCAGCAACTGCTTGGCAGCAGGCCGGAAGGTATAGGGGCCGATGGTGAAGACGGCAAACTCGCTCTGCTCATGCTCGCGGATATGAGCGCGAAGGCGCGCCATCAGCACGCCAATGCGGAACGGCTTGGTCACATAATCGTTGGCGCCGGCGTCGAGGCCGAGAATGGTATCGGCGTCCGTATCGGCGCCGGTCAGCATGATCACCGGCGATTTGACGCCGTTGCGGCGCATGATCCGGCAAACCTCGCGGCCATCGATATCGGGCAATCCCACGTCGAGAAGGATGATATCGAAATATTGATCCTTGGTCCGCTCGATGGCGTCGGTGCCGTTGCCGAGGCTTTCGGTTACGAATTCTTCGTGGATTTGCAGCTGCTCGGCGAGCATTTCCCGGAGATCGTCATCGTCGTCGACGACCAGAATACGCCTGTTGGATGTCATGAAAACATATACCCCATTTAAGTAACTTTTTATATCAAACCGACCAAGAGGTTACCGCCCAATATATAGCCTGCCGTGTTTGATATTCAATAGCTTGCAACTGGGAAAATATTACCCACCGGTCACAGTTCCGTTACGAGCCTTTTCGCGGAAACTGCTGAAATCATTGAATTTTAATTGGCATTCTGTTTGCAACTGAAATACCAAAATAAGAACGGGAAGAAAATTATGGTTTCTCAGATTGTCGGCGCGGCGGATCAGCCCTTTTTGATCGAGCCCGCCAACGCAAAGGCCGCTAGCGCTGTTTCCGGCGAATCCGGCGAATATGTGCGCAAAGATTTCAAGCTGTTCGGCGAAGACGGCTTCACCTTTCGCGATTTCGTCGACATGATCAATCCGCTGCAGCATATCCCCGTGGTGGGTACAATTTACCGCGCGGTCACCGGCGATGAGATTGATCCCGGCGCCAAAATGTTCGGCAGCACCGTGCTCGGCGGGCCCATCGGCGCCGTTGCATCGCTCTTCGATGTGATCATCAAACACAATACCGGCAAGGATGTGGGCGAGCATACCGTCGCCATGTTCACCGGCCCCGGCGCCGGTGATACGCCGGCGGATATCATCAATCTGCCCACCGATGTGGCCGCCGCGGCGATCCCGAGCTTAGATCCAGCCCAAACCACGCCGCCCGCCGCCGATAGCTTCCGCGCCGTGCCGGTGGCGCCCGGCAAGGATTTCGCCGCCGCCGGCATGTCCGCCATACCCAATATTTCGCCGGAGAAAGCCGCTGGCATTTTGGACCGTCTTACCAATTTTGGGCCCGGTACCGCGCCCGATTTGCAGGCGTTGGCCCAATTCGATACCGCCGCCGGACCGGGCCGGACCGCCTTGGCCGCCGCCCCGGCGCAAACCGCCGCCCGCCCAAACAAGCCCCTGGCCCTCGATCCTATGTATGCAATCGACGATAAACCAGCCGCCAATTCTTTACCCGCACCTAAGCCTTTGCCCCAGCGCCCGATGGCACCGATCGCGCTGGCACCGGCAGCCGCCGAAATTGCCCGCGCGGGGCGCCCGGCGGGCGCACCCCAGCAATTGGCGGCCGTGCAACAGGTGCTGGCCGACGCCAAACAGGACTGGCTGACCCAGAACATGATGCAGGCCCTCGACAAATATGAAAGCGGCCAACGCCTGAACGGCCTTGCCTCGGCGCCGGGCAATTCCGTTCTGCGCTGACCGCAGTTTTCGGGTAGGGAAATTTGGACGCCGGTGCGCTCTTGGCCCTATACTCCGCGCATGGATTTGATCGTTAAACCTGATGGCTGGCTGCATTGCGGTCAAACCGCGTATCGATGCGCCCTTGGCCGCAACCATATTGCCACCGTAAAAAAAGAGGGCGATGGCGCCACCCCGGTGGGCCGCTTTCCCCTGCGCCGGCTTTATTACCGGGCTGACCGGATAGAATTGCTAATGACCAGTCTGCCGGTTTCGGTGATCGGCGAAACCGATGGCTGGTGCGACGATCCGACTTGCGCCAGCTACAACAGCCTAGTGCGGCTACCCCATGAAGGCAGCCACGAAAATCTTTGGCGGAACGACGGGCTATATGATGTTGTTGTTACGATCGGCCATAACGACGAGCCTGCCGTGCCTGGATTGGGCAGCGGCATATTCCTGCATGTGGCGGCGAAGGATTATGCGCCCACCGAGGGCTGCGTTGCGCTCGGCCTCGATGATCTTCGAACGGTGATCGCCGACTGCGATACCGGGACCAGCCTTCATATTATGTCGGAGAGCTGAGCGTGTCCGCTTCGGCGCTGCGGCCATAGTCCTGGCGCGCACCGAAAATTGCGGTGCCGACGCGCACCAAGGTTGCGCCGAACTGCACCGCCGTTTCAAAATCGGCGCTCATGCCCATGCTCAATTGGGCGAGGTGGTTGCGCCGGGCAATCTTGGCCAGCAGGGCGAAATGCATGGCCGGTTCTTCATTGGCCGGCGGAATGCACATCAAGCCGATGACCGGCAATCCATGCTGGTCCCGGCAGGCGCCAATAAAATCGTCGGCCTCGGCGGGAAGGACGCCGGCTTTCTGCGCCTCTTCACCGGTGTTCACCTGAATCAAGCAATCGGGGCGCCGCCCCGCCTCGTCCATATGGCGGGCCAGCGCGGCAGCCAGCTTGAGACGGTCGACGGTTTCGATCACATCGAACAGGCGCACCGCAAGGGCCGCCTTGTTGCGCTGCAACGGGCCAATCAAATGTAGCCGGCATTCGGGAAATTCCTGGCGCAGCTCGGGCCATTTGGTTTCCGCCTCCTGCACTCGGTTTTCGCCGAAAATTCGCTGCCCGGCAGCAATCGCGGCCCGCACACTATCTGGCGGATGGGTTTTCGAAACGGCAACCAGGCGCACGTCATCGGCGCTGCGCCCGTGGGCGCGCGCGGCATCATCAATGGTCTTTTTGACCTGGGCCAGATTCTGTGCGATGTCGGTTTGCATATTTATAACAACCGGCGGACCTTTGGGTTTGGAAACTATGGTGCTCGGATACATTGATTTGGCCAGCAAAGCATGACGCTATCAGATTATGCAAGGCGGCTCAATTTCAGAAGCGGCTGCGCCCACCTGCCGCCGGCGATTTTGATGACCGATCTCGCGCGGCTGGCCAATCCGGGCCCGTTGCTTGGCGCGCTGCCCGCCGGCGCGGCCGTGCTCTACCGGAATTATGAAAGCCCAAACCGGGCCGGGGAAGCGCGGGCGCTCAAATCCCTTTGCCGCCGGCACGGCCTGTTGTTGATTGTTGCCGAAGACCCGTGGCTTGCCCACCAGGTAGAGGCGGACGGATTGCATTTGAGTGATCGGACGGCGCGCCGCTCGGGCCATCGCCGCGCCGCCAAAATGCACCCCGGCAGGTTGCTGACCATCGCCGCCCATTCGCCGGCGGGGCTGAGGCGGGCGGCAGCTTTGGGCGCCGATGCGGCTTTCTTGTCGCCAGTGTTCGAAACCAGAAGCCATCCAGGCAACGCTGGGCTCGGCGTTCAGAAATTTACCGCATGGGGACGCCGGGCGCCGCTTCCGGTTTATGCACTCGGCGGTATCAATGCCGGCAATGCCCGCGCCTTAGACAATTCCGGTGCCGCCGGTATCGCCGGCATCGGTGGCTGGGAGCAACCATGAGCGGGGCGGTGGAGGATATGAATGCGCTGATTGCCGAGGGCGCTGCCGCCAATCAGACGGGTGATTTTGAAAGCGCGGCGGCGGCTTATCGCCAAGCCCTGCGTCTCGCGCCGGAGAATTCTCAAGCGATGTTCGGATTGGCTGCAGCCCTTAGGGCGCTCGGCGATTACCAAGAAGCGGAACGGTTTTACAGCCGAGCACTAGCCATAGATCCGGCTCCAGCGGAACCTTATTGGGAGCTGGGCTACACCCGCGAAATGCTGGGCGACAATCAGGGCGCGGCGGCGGCCTACGAGCAATGTCTAGCCCGGGATGCGGGGCACGGCGTGGCGCAGCATTTGCTGGATGCGTTGACCGGAACCACCACCGACGCGGCGCCCAATGATTATGTCGCTGCCCTGTTCGACGACTACGCCGAGGATTTCGAGCGGTCCATGACTGAGGATTTGCACTACAGCGTGCCGGCGTCCATGGCGGGAAAAATGGCGGCTATTTGCGGCGCTCCTCCGCCTCATTTTCGCCGCTGCCTAGATCTCGGCGCTGGCACCGGATTGACCGGCGCCGCCATCGCCGCCTTTGCAGGGGATATGCACGGCGTGGATCTGTCAGCGGAAATGCTGGAACTGGCCAAGGAAAGCGGAGTTTACAGCCAAACCTTCGTTGCCGGGATGACCGAATTTTTGGCCAAACCCATGGCCGGCGCGCATCAACATTATGATCTGATGATCAGCGGCGATGCGCTGGTCTATGTGGGCGATCTGGCAACCCTATTCGCGGGCGCGCATCTGCGCCTGAACCCGGGCGGCTGGTTTTTGTTTACGGTGGAGTTGGCAGACGCCGGGGATTTCACTTTGCAGAGCACCGGCCGCTACGCCCACGGGCCGGAATATTTGCGCAAGTCCGCCGCCGCCGCCGGATTTGAGCCTGGCAGCCTAGATCCGATCACGCCGCGCCGGGACGCCGATCATGATATTCATGGATTGCTGGGGGCTTTCCGCAGGCTGTAAGTACCGGGACCGTAATTCCGTCCGCCGTCAACATTGGTTAACGGCTGGATTCAATCCATGGCATCGATCATCGGTTTCAACTGGCTCTCGAATTGGCGCCAGCGATCGATGGATCGTGTGTAGACAGGCTCGCGCACTTGCCATTTGGAAGCGGTGGTTACGTTTGAGCGGCGTTCATGGAACTGAAGAGATTTAGGATCCCAATCTATGCCGACATAGCCCATGATTTGTCGCCCAACGGTTTCAGGATTAGAAACCAATTTTTCGTAATCAACCTCTAACATAGCGTCCGGTAAAACCTGTTTCCAATGATCCATAAGCGCTTCGTAGGATTTCAAATAGAGCCCCAGATGCGCCAAATCCGTTGACCAAGCATGGGGCTTCTCGAACCTCTGAAAAAAGCACGAAACTCCGGTATCACGAAGATTGCGTCGGCAATGAATGACGCGTGCTCCCGGAAATAGAAGATGAATAAACCCTAAGAAAATAAAATTGAACGGCATTTTGTCAATTACCTGGCTGGCATTTGGGCGGCGCTCTCCGGTGCCCGCCAGATACGTCTTAGCCAACTGGGCTATAGTTTGCTCTGGCAAGTTTGCCACGGCGCCGGGAAAATCCGGCATAGAACGGCTCAAGTCCTCGATCAGGTCCAACTCGCCGGCGGTTTCGATCGCGGAATGGCCGGCCATGATTTGTTCAACGAGCGTGGTGCCTGATCGCGGCATGCCTAGGATAAAGATGGGTTGCGCCGGTGGATCCAAATTTGATTTTCGGCCGGCAAAAAATTGGCCTGAGAAAACGGTTTTGATGCGCTCCAAAAAGTCCCGGTGATAGTCGGGCGAAAATCCCTTATTGTCGTTTTCCAATTTGCGCTTGCGCAAGGCATTTGCCGCCACCGCCATTTGGAATGCGCGCCCATAGTCACTGCGTTTTTGGTATTGATGGGCCAATGCAAATTTCAATTTGGTGCGTTGTTCGTCGTCGAGATCGCCGGAGGCCGCCAATTTTTCTGCCTGGGCAAGGATATCGCCGTCCAACAGGCCGCGCCCCGTGCCGAGCGAAAATATCGCGCTGATATGCCCGGGCTGCAAATCAAGTGCGGCACGCAAACTCGTTTCAGCCCCATCCAAATCACCCATCTCCGACAACGCGATTCCGAGGTTGCAGTATATATTGGCCGAGCTCGGATCCAGCGCGAGAGCCTTTTTGTTGAGCGCTACCGAAAGCGCATTGTCATCCAATTTGGAAGCAATCGTGGCCAGACTGGCAAATGTCTGTGCATCATCGGGCTCGCTTGGAATAACGGTCTCAAGATCGGCTCGCGCCGCTGCCCATTGTTCTCGTGCAATGTTTAGCTTCGCCCTGGTTTTCAACCCGATGATTGAATCCGGAGCCACCCGAAAAACCGTTTCCAGATCGCGCTCGGCGTCTTCCAGCCTGGCTAGTTCGATGAAAGCAGCGGCTCTCTGGCTCAATACCGCCGGATCGTTCGGTTCTCCGGAAAGGTAGCGGGTGAACAGATCAACCGAGCGATCAAAATCGCCGCCGCGCATACAAATGGTGCCCAAATTGTTCAGTGCGGCGCCATTGGTGGGATCAATTTCTAACGCCCGGCAGTAGGCTTGTTCTGCCTCTGGAAGCTTGCCAAGCCCATCCATGGCGCTACCCAAGCTGCAATGAAATCCGCTGTCGCCGGGATCCAACCTTACTGCCTTGTTCGCCGCCTTTGCCGCCTCTTTGAATTTATTGAGGCTCAAATACGTTAGCGCCAAATTGCCATAATAAGCGGGATAATCTCCCCTCATTTTGATGGCCCGCCGGATCGTCTTCGCAGCCTTTCTGGCATCACCACGCGCCAAGGCGATCACACCAAGAAGATGAACCGCATCCGAAATTTGAGGATCGATAGAAAGGACCTGTTTATACAAGCGTTCAGCGTCGTCCAGCCTGCCGCTTGTATGGCTGTTTAAAGCCTCGTTCATTACGGTTTGAATATCAGGCATCGCCGCAAAAACCTAGCAGGTTCGCCGTGACTGGTCGACCGGTCAAGTCTTCGGGCAGTGATCGCCCGGATTTGGCAAACCTGGAATACGGCGTCACCGAAATTGACATTATATGCGCTTGATCGCAGATGGCGGCGCGCCGGCTTTTGCCGCTGCGCCCGGAATATCTATATTTTCTATATCTGAACGAAAACCGATTCTGATCGCTTTGTCCAGATTTCAGGCAAAGAAAAAGGGGAGCGCTGAACGCTCCCCTTTCCCAATCAAGTGAAACTTGATTTTAGAACCGTACCTTGACACCAGCAACGGCAGCCCAACCCTTATTGTTAAGGGAATCGGCCGTGGTTTCATCTTCATAATCAACCAAGAAGAGGGTACCAACCGCGGACACACCCGGACCTAAGTCATAGGTGGCGCCGAGAGAAAGAACGGACTTGCTGTCATCACCAGCAACTGCGGTGGACAACTCTTTTGTACCGGAGACATAATGCAAACCAACCGAATAGCCCTTCG
Organism: Rhodospirillaceae bacterium; assembly: GCA_018674495.1. Lineage (GTDB taxonomy): Bacteria > Pseudomonadota > Alphaproteobacteria > Rhodospirillales > UBA2165. The sequence continues at coordinate 41,379 of JABHAA010000156.1, forward strand.
GTTTGAACAGTACGCCGATATCAAAGACTTCGGTATCATCGGAACTGGTCGTACCTTCAATACCAGAATGCGAGTTGCCTATGTCGCGGTATGAGCCGCCAACAGAGATATCGCCGAAGCCTAACCGCCCGCCGAAGCGCGTGGTATCGGTGGAGTCTACAGCTGCTCCACGACGTTGCCAGCGACCAAAATCAGCCTTGACCGAAACCGAGCCGACCTTGGTTTCGAAGTTCAAGGCAGCGCCCCATTCCTGGGCTTCAGTTCCGCTATTACCGCCACTAGCAGCGACAATCTCTGTCTTGCTCGAATTCGGCTGATAATACACACCGGCACGAAAACCAGCGAACTGCGGAGTAATATATTGCAGTTTGACGGCATCGTCAGCACCGTTGGTGGTTGACATTTTGCCCATCGGGCCAAAGGTCGCTACGCCGCCCGGCTGCTTAACCCAGAAGGCATCTTCAACGCCGGGGAAGATCGCGCCCGTCCACGGTGCATTCTGAGAGAGAACCGCAGTCACGGGACTAGTGGAACCAATCCGGACATCACCGAAACCACCCTTAATGCGCATGAAGGAATGGTCAACGCCGCTATCTGACTGGCTGGTGCCGCCGTTAGCGATAACCTGATCGCCTTCGAACTCGACTTCCACCGAGACGGTGATGCCACTGTCCAGCTTGACCGTACCCTTGATCTCGACTTCCGTGTTCGTCCAGACGCCAAATTCTTCGTAGCCGGTAATACCGGATACATCGGCGGCACCTGATTTTTCGAAAGACGATTCATTGTTGGCAAATCCTACGAGGGCAGTCATGCCGCCGCCGAAACCCAATTGAATCTTCTTGGCTTTTTCCGCCGCCGCCGCATCGCCCGTCGGAATCAGGGCAACCGCAGCAGCCGCAGCCAAGGCTGTTGACGAATAAAGTACCTTCTTCATAGAAACTCCTCCTAAAGACCTTTACCCCACGAACAAGATTGTCCGCAGACAAGGATATGTTGGACCACGGGAATAGAGCCATGGGTTGGCGCGCCGGTCAAGTGGCATTCACCTGGACTGTGATATATTTCGCTATGTGTTGCAATAATGATACGCATGATTTTGCCGCTTGAAATAAGGGGTTAGCGCCTGCTGTGTCAAATTGAAACCGTTTCCTGGGTCGCCCTTGACGTTTATGGGAGTTCGTGCCGGGCAGCGCCAGATGCGGATTTAAGGGCATCGAATTTGATAATTTGGCTCCCGGAAACCGCTTGGGTCGAAATTCCGCAGATTTACCGGCAGAATCAACTATATTGCACATAAGTCTAACCGGCAAATTACATGTGTATGCGTTGTCACCGGTCAAATTCGAGCGTCCGCCACGAAAAGAGGCGCGATTGTATTGTATATCGATCTTGTGCGATGGGTATGGTAAGGCCCACGATACGAACTTCCATTTTAATAGGAATACCATTCATTGGCCTATCCTCCGAACACACGAAAATGTCGCCCTTAGCCGACAATTTGATCCAACAAGGCATTTTACAGCTCAACCAGGGCCGTACCAACGATGCCGTCCAAACCTTCCAATCGGTTCTTAGCGGCGATCCGAACCAATCGGCAGCCGCCTATTATCTGGGACTGATCCGCTATCAGGAGCCTGATTATGCTGCAGCCAAGGCGCTGCTGAAAATAGCGGCGCATCATGATCGCGGTAATTTTCAAGCCCGGCTTTACCTCGGTTATGCATGCTACTACCTAAATGAGCTAGCGGACGCCAAAACAGAATTTCAGCGGGCGCTCAAGCTGGAACCCAAATCTGCCGATGTGCATCTGGCATTGGCTCTTATCTTGGAGAAGGGTGGCGACAGGAGCGGCGCCGGCACCCATTCCAGGCGCGCCATACAATTGGCTCCAGACAATACGGAAATGCTTAATTTTCACGTCCGTCTTTTGATGGATGCCGGTCAGTTCGAGGCAGCGCGGTCTACGTTGCAACAGTCCCTCGCTATTGATCCCAAGAACAGCCGGGCGCGCGCTGCTGAAATCCTTATTGAAATCGCCTTGCATAACCTGGAAGCGGCGCAATCCCTTTTCGCCAATCTGGAAGCCGAGGCTGCCGATTGGCTTGGTCTGAATATGTTGCGCGCCAATATTTTCCTTGCCCGAGATCAGCCGGAAGACGCGATCAAATTGCTGCGTCAAATGTCGGGCGACCAGCAGGATTCCCTTTCCATAGCACTAATGTTGGGTAAGGCGTTGATAGCGTGCGATGCCCCCGCAGAAGCGGTCGCCATATACCGCGACCTGCTGAAAACGGTGACCGGCAACTTCGAATTGCACTTCGACTTGAGCCGGGCCCTCAAAGCACAGGGTAAGTTCGATGAATCCCTCATCGAATTGAATGAAGCGCTCCGCATCGATCCGAGCGAAGGCAATATTTATTATCGCGCCCTTGTCTATTTCGCCCGCGGCGATTACGCGAAAGGCGCCGCCGACTACGAATTCCGCTGGCACTCATCGGCCGACGGGTATATCCGGCGCCCATTCCAACAGCCCGCGTGGCGTCCCGGGACCGATTTGAAAGGCGAAACCGTATTGGTCTGGGGTGAGCAGGGCGTTGGCGATCAAATTCTATTTGGCGGTCTGCTTCCCTGGCTGGCATCCACAACCGGCCGCTGCATATTCGAATGTGACGAGAGATTGGCGCCGGCATTTCAGCGCGCATTCCCTGGCATTGAAGTGGTCGGAGCGGCTGCCAAGCCCGACAAACGAGCCCTGTCACCGGATATCACAATGCAAATTCCGCTAGCCAGCTTGATGGCGGCCATTCCTGGCTGGCCCGATCATTTTGAATTTGCCGCGCGATATCTGGAACCGGACAAAAAATAAACGCCGATATCGGCAATCAACTCGCGGACGCACAACTATCGGGCCTAAAGATCGGCCTCGCATGGCACAGTGCGCGGCCAAAAGTGGGGCCTAAAAAATCAACGCCGCTGGCACTATGGGGCCCAATATTGACGCAGCCGGATTGCAGCTTCATCAATCTTCAGTATGGCGATACCGATGCTGAAATTGCGTTGGCTCAAACCGATCTCGGGGTCCAGATTTATACCCATCCCGAGATCGACCGGTTCAACGATTTGGATGCTCTTCTGGCACTCATCGACGGATTGGACCTTGTGATAACCACATCAAACGTAGCCGCGCATCTTGCGGCCAGCCTGGGCAAGCCCTGTTGGCTGCTGTTACAGAACTTGCCAATTTGGTACTGGAAGCGCGCCGGAGAGAGCGTGCTTTTTTATCCGAGCGTGCGCGCCTTCCGGCAAGAAAAGACGGGCGATTGGGAAACGGTAATCGCCGATGCCGCCGCCGCCCTTCAAAGCTTGCGGATCCGTGATGGGGAATCCCGTTAAAGAATTTTTCTGGTAGCTGCTTCAAATTCGATTCCCGCCCGCTATTATTTAATAGGAAATGATTTTAGGCTGATTGAATGTCCGAAATTGCCAGCAATTTGTTCGATGAGGCCTTCGGATATCACCGGAACGGCAATTTTGCGCAAGCCATTCGGCTATATCAGAAATGCCTCGAGGCGAATGCGAAAAATGCCGATGCATGGCATTTGTTGGGCCTGGCTTTGTACCAGTCCGGACAACCGGAAAACGGCGCGCAAAATATCCGGCGCGCGATCGAATTGGACCCGCACCGCGATCTGTTCCATACAAATTTGGCAACCGTCTTAATCGCGCTTCAGCAACACCAAGAAGCCGCCGACGCCGCGCGCCAGGCGATCGAATTGAACGCAAAGGACGGTGATGCCCATCATAATTTGGGTGTCGCTCTCTTGGAGTTGGGTGATGCACTTGTCGCCGAGGAAGCCCTGCAAGCCGCCGTGCATATCCAGCCAACGAACGCCGAATTTTTGAATAATCTGGGTATCGCCTTAAACCGGCGCGGAATGACCGAGCCGGCCGAAAACGCCTTCCGCCGGGCCTTAAAAGCGGATCCTACATCCGCCACGGCGGCGGCGAACAGGGCCGAGGCCCTGGCTTCGCTTGGCCGCAACCAAGAGGCCCTGGCGCTCCTGCAAAATCAGGCCGCTCAAGCTCCGAATTCCGCGCAATTGTTCCGCTCCATGGGCAAAATTCTAATGTCAGAAGGGCGCATGATCGAGGCGGTAAATGCGTTTGAGAAATGGTTGGCGCTGGCGCCTGAAGAATTGGGCGCCAAGGTAGCTTTGGCCAGCGCGGTCTCGTTTGCCGGTGATACGGTCCGCGCCGAAGTCTTGATCAACGATGTCTTACGCCACGAGCCCGATAATCCTGAGATGCTGCATGCCCTGGGGCTCATCCGCCAACGGCAAGGATCTCACGATGAAGCCGAAGCGCTATTAATGAGAGTCATCAAGGCTGACCCCAAGCGCGCTCAGGCCTATTTCGATCTGATTGGCGCCACCGGTCGTTCCCTGGATGGCGAAATATTGAACGGACTGAAGTCACTGTCCAAATCCAGCGAAAAATTTGGTTCCGTATACACCCGCGCCCATTATACCCTCGCCCACCATTTCGACCATAGCGGCCAATTTGATCATGCGGCAGAATATCTCCGCATAGCCAATGATGCCCGCCGGGCGCAGCTCGCCAAATCAGGGCATACATTTGATGTCGGCGATCATTCGCGCCTGATCGATAGAATCGTTCAGTCATTTACGCCAGCCTTGCTGGCCAACCCGCCGGCAATGGGATCGGACAGCGCGTTGCCGGTTTTCGTGGTCGGCATGCCACGATCCGGCACCACGTTGATCGACCGAATTGTGGCCACTCACACATCGGGCGGCGGCGTGGGCGAGCTGACCTATATGGAGGCCATTGCGGGCAAAGATCCCCAATCACTGACAAGTCTGAGCGGGTTCCGTTTGCGCCAGATCGCGGACGACTATATCGGGCTGCTGAAGGAGCATGACAACAACGCCATTCGCATCGTCGATAAATTTCCGGCCAACTTCATGCATCTTGGGTTTATCCGGCTGTTGTTTCCCAACGCCTATATCATCCATTGCCGCCGTGATGTCCGCGACGTGGGTCTTTCCTGCTATTATCATGATTTTACCAATCCCGTAGCCTGGTCAAGAAATCTAACGGATATTGGACACTACATTATAGGATACCGGCGGCTGATGACCCATTGGCGGGAAACAATTGGGGGCCGGTTTCTGGAATTCGAGTATGAATCCCTGGTCGCCGATCCGGAAATCTGCATCAAAGAGCTAATCGCGTTCCTTGACCTTCCATGGGATCCCGTTTGTCTGGATTTTCACCAAACCAGCGGCGAAGTGCACACCGCTTCCGCCCGCCAGGTACGCGAGCCGATTAACGACCGTTCCATCAGCCGATGGAAAAACTATCAAGACTTGCTGGCGCCGATGATCTCGGTGTTGGATGCGGAAATTACCCGATAATTGGCTCTATTAGGTGCCGCCGGTAGCCTCGTTCCAGGCCAGCCGGTAGGCGGCTTCCAATTTTTCGGTAAATTCAGCCACCCGGCCAAGAGACGCGCCCCTCAGCCGGCCTCGCAATTCGGGCCTCAAGGCGCGCAATTTTTCCCGATCGGCCGCCAGCCCAGCGGCGATGGCGATATAGGCGTCTGGTGAGCCAGCGATCAATTCATCCAGTTGCATCTGGCTAAGAAGGCTAAGCCCCACGCGGGCGTCGGCGCGCTGGCCAGTCATGGTGATCACTGGCACACCCATCCACAAGGCCTCAGCTGTGGTGGTGGTGCCGTTATAGGGAAACGGATCGAGGGCGATATCCACTTTCCCATATTGCGCCAGATGATCGCGCCGCTCCGCCTGTGCGCCGAGCAAACTCAGCCGGGCGGGCTCGATACCGTGGCGCGCGAAGGCTGCCTCAATATGCCGGCGGTTGGAGTCGTACTTGAGGCGTTGGTCTTTCAGGCACAGGCGGGCGTCCGGGACAGCATCCAAAACCCCGGCCCAAAGCCGGATCACGTCGGCGTTGAGCTTGGCGATATTATTGAACGAAGCGAAGGTGATGAAGCCGTTTTCGGCCACCGGCGCTGGCCCCGGTTCCACATCTTCGCCGGCGCCTGCGAAACAGTGAAAGCCGCCATCGATGCGCAGGATTTTTTCCACCGAACAGTCATCGGCGGCGCCCGCCGGCTCGCACCATTCATCGGATATGCGGTAATCTATGGCGGCCAGCCCGACCGTGCCGGGATATCCGAGATAGCTTATTTGCACCGGCGCCGGGCGCAACGCGAATACGCCAAGGCGGTGACCGCCGGTATGGCCGGACAGATCCACCAGGATATGAATGCCGTCGCGGCGAATGGTTTCGGCCAGGCTTGCATCGCTTAAAGCCGCCGTCTCGCGCCAGCCGTCGGCATCGGCCTTGATGGATTTGGTCAGGCTATCTTCGCTCTCCAACCCGGAATAACAAGTAATGTGAAACTGCTCCCGGTCGTGGGCGGCGATGATCGAAGCCATGAACAGACCCACCGAGTGACCGCCCAGATCGGCCGACACATAGCCGATGCGCAAAACCTCTCCGGCGGCGAGCAGCGGCGCGGCCGGCGGTATCGCATCGATTTCAGCGGCGAAGCCAGCGCCCCAGTCCCGGTGCAGATGATATAGCTCTTCGGCGCTTAAGTCTTTGATATAATGGCTGAAAAATAGACGCTTGTGGTGCGCGTCTGCAAGGCCGGGATCCTGTTCGAGGGCTTTTTCCAGCGCCTGCAACGCGCCCGGCACATCGGCCTCGGCCATGCGAAGGTTGGCAAGATTAAGATACGCCGGTGCGAAATCGGGCGCTAGGCGGAGCGCACAGTCAAGCAGCGCGGCGGCCTTTTCGAGGCCGCCGATGCGGATGGCCACGTCGGCGTAGCTGGTCAGTAGGGATACGTTGTCCGGGGACAACTCCTGCGCCGCCCGATAGCTGGCCTCCGCATCCCCATAGCGGCGAAGGCGCGCCAAGGCGTTGGCCAGATTGGAGTGAGCTTCCCAGTTGTCCTGCTCGCCATGATCGATGGCGGCGCGCAGCCATTTTTCGGCCAGATTATTTTGCCGGCGCTGCAAACAAAGTGTGCCGTAGTTATAGGCCGCACCGCCATCGCCGGGATTCAAGTCCAGACACGCCGTCCAAGCCTCGGCGGCGCCGTCCGGATCGCCCTTGAAATACAATATTTGACCAAGGCCACTTAAATAGGCGGCGCTGGCAGGAACCAAGGCCAGGGCTTGGCGCACCAACTGCTCCGCAAGGGCGCCGTCGCCTTCCTGCAGAGCGAGCATGCCGCGCAAGTGCAACGCGCCGTCATTGCCCGGCTCCGTGTCGATGATGGCATCGTAGATCGGACGGGCGTGCCCAAGCCGGCCGGCCAGATGCAGGCGGCGGGCGTCATCTAGGCTGGTTGGCGCCGGGCTCATGGTTACCCGAACTATCAAGAAAGCGGGCCGCCGTCGAGCCCGGCCTCAATTTTGCGTAGCACCCGCAGTTTGGGCTGGCGGCGCGTGGCCGCAGCACATATAATTGGCGGGCGCTCCAGACAAATTGATGAAAATTATAGGGCTTCAATCGGCCGAATTGACATGTTGCGATTTTTTAAAAATTCCCACGTTCCGAGAGGCCGGTTTCACGGCTGGCGCGGCATCGCCGCCGCGTCGATTATGGTGCTGCTTTCGGCCTGTGAAAGCGAATATTTCAACGCGGAAACGGTGGAGAAGGATCCCAACGCGGGTGATCATCCGACCGAGGGCTCGATCCTTGGCGGCGACGGCGCCAGTTTCCTGTTCGGCCCATCGGGACCCTCTAAAATCCAGCCGGGTGGTGGCGGTAGCGGCGTCGGTGTCAACGCCTATCTTTGGCGAGCTACGTTGGATACCATGTCAATCTGGCCGGTGACCTCCGCCGATCCGTTCGGCGGCGTTATTATCACCGATTGGTACGCACCGCCAACCACGCCCAACGAACGCTTCAAATTGAACATCTATATCCTTGACCGGGCCTTGCGCGCCGATGGCGTGCGGGTATCTGTGTTTCGCCAGCAACGCACCGGCAGCGGCACTTGGCGCAACGCCATCGCGCAGCCGCAAACCGCATCCCAGATTGAAAACGCGATCCTCACTCGCGCCCGCCAATTTCGTAACCAATCGGTCCAGTAAGCTATCCCGGCCATGGCCGGTAGCCAGCCAAATTATTAGACACCGGAACAGCCATGGCCCGATATAATTCAAAGCAGTCCGAGCACCATTGGCAGCAGGAATGGGAACGATCCGGCAGTTTCACGGCCGCTGAAGACAGCCCGTCGCCCAAATATTACGTCCTCGAAATGTTTCCCTATCCGTCGGGACGCATTCATATGGGCCATGTGCGTAATTACACCCTCGGCGATGTGGTGGCGCGTTACAAAAAGGCCCGTGGTTTCAATGTGTTACATCCCATGGGCTGGGATGCATTTGGGCTACCGGCGGAAAACGCGGCCATCGCCAACAAGGTGCCGCCGAAGACCTGGACCGACGACAATATCGCCGCCATGCGGACCCAATTGAAGTCCATGGGCTTGTCCTATGACTGGAACCGGGAATTCGCTACGTGCGATCCCGATTATTACCGGCACGAGCAGAAAATGTTTCTGGATTTTCTGGCCGCCGGCCTCGCCTACCGGAAAGAATCCTGGGTAAACTGGGATCCGGTGGAAAACACCGTATTAGCCAACGAACAGGTCATTGATGGCCTCGGCTGGCGCTCCGGAGCGCCGGTGGAGAAAAAGCGCCTGGCCCAATGGTTCCTCAAAATCACGGAATTTTCCGAAGATTTGCTGAATGGGCTGGAACAACTGGACCGCTGGCCGGACCGGGTGCGGCTGATGCAGGAAAACTGGATTGGCCGCTCCGAGGGCATGCGTGTCTTATTCGAAATCGAAGAACGGCCAGAACGGCTGGAGGTGTACACAACCCGCGCCGACACCCTGTTCGGCGCCGCCTTTTGCGCCATCGCTGCGACCCATCCCCTGGCCGAGGAACTAGCCGGCAAAAACTCCGAACTTACCGAATTTGTCGCCGAATGTAATCGCCTCGGAACCAGCGAAGCGGCCATAGAAACGGCAGAAAAGAAGGGGTTTGATACAGGGCTTAAGGTCAAACATCCGTTTACCCCGGGCGCCACCCTGCCCCTCTATGTGGCCAATTTCGTGCTTATGGAATACGGCACCGGCGCCATCTTCGGATGTCCCGCCCACGATCAACGAGATTTGGATTTCGCCCGCAAATACGATTTGCCGGTGGTACCCGTGGTTGCCCCGAACGACACCGACGCGAAAACATTCCAGATTGGCAACGAAGCCTATGTAGGCGAAGGCCGGCACATAAATTCCGGCTTTCTGGACGGGCTCGATATCGCCGAAGCCAAGCGCGTGGTCGCCGAACGGCTGGAAAATGACGAACAGGGCCGGCGCGAAGTAAATTACCGGCTGCGCGACTGGGGGGTTTCCCGTCAGCGCTATTGGGGTTGCCCGATCCCGGTTATAAATTGTCCCGACTGCGGTATTGTTCCGGTACCGGAACAAGATTTACCGGTTCAATTGCCGGACGATATTGGTTTGGACGCGCCCGGCAACCCGTTGGCCAATCACCCATCTTGGAAATCCGCTCCCTGCCCCCAATGCGGCATGGACGCGGAGCGCGAAACCGACACGTTTGATACGTTTTTTGAATCGTCCTGGTATTTTTCCCGTTTCGCCAGCCCCGATGCGGAAGGCGGACTGGATAAAAATACGGTCGATCACTGGCTCCCCGTGGATCAGTATATCGGCGGTATCGAACATGCGGTACTGCATCTTTTGTATTCCCGGTTTTTCACCCGGGCGCTAAAGAAATGCGGTTATGTAGGGTTCGATGAGCCCTTCGCCGGACTGATGACCCAAGGCATGGTGTGCCACGAAACCTATCGGGACGCGGATGGTAACTGGCTGTTTCCCGAAGAAGTGACGTTGGTGGACGGCAAGATGGTTTTGCGCGAAGGCGGGGCCGCGGTCACCGTCGGGCGCTCCGAGAAAATGAGCAAGTCGCGCAAAAACGTCGTCGATCCGGAGGAGATTATCGGCGAATACGGCGCCGACACGGCGCGCCTGTTCATGCTGTCCGACAGCCCGCCGGAACGGGATCTGGACTGGACCGAGGCTGGGATCGACGGTGCGTGGCGTTATATCAACCGCTTGTGGCGGCTGGTGTTCGAGCCGAAAATCCCCCTTGATGGCAGCGACGGCGAAACCACCAGCGATGCGGCGACCGACAGCCTTCGGCGCGCCATGCACCAAACTGTCCATGCGGTCGGTGACGATCTTGACAAGATTCACTTCAACAAAGCGGTGGCCCGCATCCGTGAATTTTCCAACCAGTTGGAAGGCTTTACCGCTGATACGCCCGGCGCCGGCGCTCTCTACCGGGAGGGGCTGGAGGCGCTCATCCGACTGGCGGCACCGATGATTCCGCATTTGGCCGAAGAAATGTGGCAAGGGCTCGGCCACACCACGCTGGTCGCCGAGGCGCCCTGGCCCGACCATGATGCGGCCATGCTCATCGACGATCAAGTTACCGTGGCGGTTCAGGTTAACGGCAAAATGCGCGGCTCCATTGAATTGCCCAAGAATTCTGATCAACAGGATGTCGAGACCATTGCTTTTGGTTTGGATACGGTCAATAACGCCATTGAGGGGCGTGATATCCGAAAAATTATTTATGTACCCAACCGCATCCTCAATGTGGTCGTATGACATGATCCGAATTTTAAATACTGGCCTGTTAGTCATTATCATCGGCCTTTTGAGCGGCTGTGGATTTACACCGGTCTATAGCGGTACCTCTGGCGATAAAGTTAAACATGATCTCTCTTCGATTGGCGTCGAGCCGATCAAGGACCGTATCGGCCAGCGCTTGCGCAATCATCTGATTGACATCATCAATCCCGCCGGACGCCCGGCGAAACCTGTATATTCGTTGTCGATCGACTTGAGAGAATCCAAGCAAACCCTGGCGGTTCAGAAGACCGAGATCGCCACCCGCGCTAATTTGCGGTTTACCGCCAGGTTCGGGCTAGCCCGGCGCGGCCAGTCTGGCGCGCTGCTGACCGGGCAATCCACCAGCATCACCAGCTATAATATTCTGACCTCTGAATTTGCGACGCTGGCTGCGGAACGCAATGCCCGCGACCGGGCAGCCCGCGAACTGAGTATTGAAATAGCCAACCAATTGGCGATTTTCCTGCAGCCGACCGGGACCGCCGCGCCGTGAAATTGGCGGCGGCCAAGGTTTCGGGTTTTCTCAAATCCGCAGGTACGAACGCCTCTGCCGTCTTGATTTATGGAAATGACCGGGGTCTGGTGCGCGAGCGGGTTGAGACATTGGGCCGCGGCGTGGTCGATGATTTGAACGATCCGTTCCGAGTGACCGAGCTGAAATCCGGCGATGTGCGCGGCGATCCAGCGCGCCTCGCCGACGAGGTGGCGGCGCAGTCGATGATCGGTGGGCGCAGACTGGTATTGCTGCGTATCGACGGCACCGACATATCGAAATCGCTGGCCGCCGTTCTCGACGATTTCATTGGTGACGCCATGCTTATTGTCGAGGCCGGTGAATTGGGGCCGCGCGCCCCGGTGCGCAAATTGTTCGAGGCCGACAGGAACGCTGTTGCCATCGCCTGCTACGCCGATGACGAGCGTGCTATCGAAAGCCTGATCGAGACGGTGCTCGGCAGCCACGGCATCAGTGCTGATCCGGATGCCAAAAACCATCTGATCAAACAGTTGGGATCGGATCATATGGTATCGCGCCGTGAGTTGGAAAAACTTGCATTGTATGCGGGTGAAAAGACCTCCGTATCGTTGGAAGACGTTGTTCAGATCGTCGGCGACAATGGCGCCTTGTCGCTGGAGGAGATTGCCTATGCCACCGCCGGGGGCGACGGCGATCAGTTGGAACGGCTGCTGGCCCGGGCCTTCCGCGAAAGTCAGTCGCCGGTCGGCATCCTGCGCGCCGTGTTGCGCCATTTTCAGAAACTGCATATGGGCGCCGGGCTCATGGGTCAGGGAAAATCTTCGGAACAGGCGATGAAACAGTTGCGCCCGCCGATCCTATTTTTATTTGCCGGGCGTTTTAGCCGACAACTGGGTTTGTGGAACCTGGGCCGTGTCCGCTCGGCCATGGCCCTGTTGGGCGAGGCTGAGCGTGATTGCAAATCCACTGGTCTTCCCGATGAAGCGGTGTGCCACCGGGCGCTGATCCGGCTGGCCATGGCGGCGCGGGCCCACTAGACCGATGACCGACACTGCCCCAGATTTTGCCTTTACCTCGCCGGACCGGGACCGGTATTTCGAAGATTATGAGGCCGGTGCCGTCCACGTACTTGGCCAGGTGCGCGTCGATGGGGCCAAAATGTTGGCTTTTTCCCAGGAATTTGATCCCCAGGACATTCATATTGACGCCTCCAAGGCCGCCAGTGGCCCGTTTCGGGGGCTCATTGCCAGCGGCTGGTACACCACAAGCCTTATGATGCCTTTTTTAGCCCGTAATTTTCTATCCAATGTTTCCAGTCTCGCCTCGCCCGGTATCGACGGGCTGCGCTGGCTGGCACCGGTGCGCGCTGATGATACTTTGACTATCCGTGTAACCATTATCGAGACCCGCTTGTCGGCATCAAAGCCGGACCGGGGCATCGTCCGAACATTGATCGAAGTGATCAATCAGGATGACATATTGGTCATGGATATTAAGGGTGTAAACCTGGTTGCCTGCCGCAAATAACCGCCAAAACCGGCGCACTTACTTTACAAACAATGATTGAATAACCTAAAGAGGTTCGTCACCGTTTTCGGGCTCACCGCCGGCGTCGTCAGTGACGTCGTCTTCCAGGACCGGGGTATCGGAAACCAGTTGTGCCAACTCGTCGTCGGACATGGCAAGGCCTGCTTCCAAATCGAAATTTATATCTTCGTCGTCCTCGTCCCAGGCCGCACCTTTTTCCAATTCGGCAATGGCCGCGTCGGCGTCGTTTGGTAGCAACTCAATCTCAGCCCCGCCATTCTCGCCCAACGTTTCGATTTCGGCCACAGCTGCGGCGGTCAGTTCGGCTTCGTCCTCGGCCAGCAATTCAGGCACCATACCGGTTGCATCGATGGCGGAATGCGCGCCGGCGTGAGCGCCTTCGGTCAGCCGGTGCAGTACGTCGTCGAGCTGTTCCAGGGTCTGGTAGGTGATCGTCAGGCGACCGCCCGGATCAAAGAAATCGATATCTACTTTTAGGCCGAGAAAGGTCGACAGGTCATTTTGCAATGCCAGAGTATCGGCGTCTTTATCCTTGGTTAGTGCCGGTTTTGGCGCATCACCGGAAGCCTTCGCCACCAGCCGTTCGGTTTGCCGAACGTTGAGGCCGCGGCGCACCACCGCCTTGGCCGAAGCGATCGGATCGTCGGCACCGAGAAGCGCGCGGCCATGACCGGCGCTGATCATACCATCGTTCACCATGTCCTTAACGGCGTCTGGCAATTGCAGAAGCCGCATGGTGTTGGCCACGTGGCTTCGGCTTTTACCGAGCATCTGGCCGAGGGCGTCCTGGGTGTGCTGGTATTCGTCCATCAGGCGGCGATAGCCTTCCGCCTCTTCCAACGGCGACAAATTTTCCCGCTGTAGATTTTCGACCAGGGCGACTTCCAAAGATTCGGAATCGGTGAAGTCGCGAACGATGACCGGTACCACATCCAGCTGTGCCAACTGCGCCGCGCGCCAGCGCCGCTCGCCGGCGATGATCTCATAACCGCCAGCGCTTTCGGAATCGGGTCTTACAATTAATGGTTGAATAATTCCCAAGTTGCGAATTGATTCTGCGAGCTCTTCGATTTCCGATTCGGCGAAAATTTGGCGTGGCTGATTGCGCCCCGGATAGAGGTCGCTGATGGCAAGAACGGATGGCGCGCCAGCGGCTTCGACCGGAGCCGCCGGGGAGGCCGTCTCGGCCGTGTCCTGGCCATTGTCGAACAAGGCGTCCAAACCACGCCCCAGGGTTTTGCCCTTGCCGTCTTCCGCCATCAGCCGGCGATCCGATGTTCACGCTTGAGAACTTCCGAAGCCAGGTGAATGTAGGCCTGAGCGCCGGCGCAATTGGTATCGTAGAGCAACACCGGCTTGCCGTGAGATGGCGCCTCGGAGACGCGCACGTTTCGCGGAATCACGGTGTCATAAACAATGTCGCCGAAATAGGCGCGTACATCGTTGGCGACAGCGCCGGACAAGTTGTTGCGCTGATCATACATGGTCAAAACAATCCCCTGGATCTCCAGGGTCGGATTGAAGGATTTTTTAATCCGCTCGATGGTGTTCACCAGGTGGCTGATTCCTTCTAGGGCGAAAAATTCGCATTGCAGGGGCACCAGGACCGCGGCGGCGGCAATCAGGGCATTCATGGTTAGCAACCCAAGTGCCGGCGGACAATCGATCAACACATAGTCATATTCTGTTGTATGTTCCGCCAATGCCAGCTTCAGCCGGTTATAACGTTCCTCCATATCGATCAACTCAATCTCCGCACCGGACAGATCGACCCCAGACGGCACCACTGAAAGCCCCGGAATTGTGGTCTGGCGAATGGCGGTTGGCAGCGGCGCATCGCCGATCAGTACATGGTAGGAATTGATCGTCCGGTCACTGCGATCCAGCCCGAAACCAGTGCTGGCATTGCCTTGCGGGTCTAAATCGACGACCAGAACTTTCTTGTGCACAGCCGCCATTGCGGTGGCGAGATTGATCGCCGTGGTGGTTTTGCCGACACCGCCCTTCTGATTGGCGATGGCGATGATGCGCGGCAAGCGCTTATTGACAAGCTGGGAATGGATGAGTTCATGGGTTTGCATGGATCGGCTCTAGCCCCTTTATTATCAATATTCGGCCCGAAGAATCACTCTCGGACGGATGAATTTCCACATTTATATGCCACCGTTTGCGCGAGTCCGTCAATTCCTGTTTAAAATTTTGGCCCTTCAGGAGTATACAAACACCATCCGCCGCCAATAGAGGGTGCGCCATGGCAAACAATTTATCCAATGGAGCCAAAGCCCTAGCAGTTATTACCCGGGCCGGCTCAGTAGATTTATAGTCTTCGACCCTGCCATCAAATATTTCGGCACTGGTTTCGGTCAATCGGGCCGCCTGACGAAGAAAAACGCATTTTCTTGTATTCGATTCGATCAAAGTAAAATCAGAAACGCCCAATATTGCCAGAACCATTCCGGGAAATCCAGCGCCACTTCCGAGATCTAGCTTCGACCCATGGATGGGTTTAATCATTGGTATCAACTGCGCGCAATCCAAAATATGCCGATCCCAAATATGATTGATTTCCGACGAACCGATCAAATTCAATTTGGATTGCCATTGGCTCAGATGATCCACATAGGATTTTAGCCGGTCCAATGTTTCACGTGAAACATTGCCGAGCCTGGACAGGGTCTGAGGATCAATATCTGTTCCGGTCATGGCTCTTTATACAGGACCCATGTTTCACGTGAAACACTTTTCGAATTTTTTCGGGAATTCAGGCCGCAGTATTGGCGTATTTGCGCACATGCCCCAACAGCGCCGTCAGCGCGGCGGGGGTCACGCCTGATATGCGTGCCGCTGCGCCGAGGGATGCGGGACGCGCCTGATTCAACTTGAAACGGATTTCGTTGGATAGGCCGCCCACGGTTTCATAGTCCAAAGAGGCCGGCAAAGCCAAGTTTTCGTCCCGGCGAAAGTCCCTGATATCCCGTTCCTGGCGCTTCATATAGCCGGAATACTTACCTTCAATTTCAATTTGTTCGGCGATCTCCGGGTCAATATCTGCCAACTCTGGCCACAGACTGGACAGGGATTCAAGAGTGATATCGGGCCGCGCCAACAGGTCTAGCACATCCCGGTAGACCCCATCCTGATTGATCACAAGACCTTGTTTTTGCAAGACATTGGGAGTTGCGGTGAGGGACTTGGCGAGGGTGCGGGCTTGCTCCAAAGCCGTTTGTTTTACCGCAAATGCCGCACCTCGCGCCGTGCCCACACAACCCGCTTTCAGGCCCAAAGGCGTCAGGCGGAGATCCGCATTGTCGGCGCGCAGATGCAACCGGTATTCCGCCCGGGACGTAAACATACGATACGGCTCCCGGGTTCCGAGGGTGACAAGATCATCGATCATAACGCCAAGATAAGCATCGGCCCGGTCGAAGTAAAATGCCTCGGAGCCGCTGGCGGCGCGGGCCGCGTTCAAACCGGCGACCAAACCTTGCGCCCCGGCCTCTTCATAACCGGTGGTGCCATTGATCTGACCGGCCAGGTAAAGGCCGGGCGCTTTTCGAACTTCCAGGCTGTTATTCAGCTCGCGGGGGTCAACAAAATCATATTCGATAGCATAACCCGGCTGCATCATGCGCGCGTCTTCCAGACCGGGAATGGTTTTCAGAAGCGCAAGCTGAACATCTTTCGGCAGGCTGGTGGAAATACCGTTGGGATAGACCGTATGGTCGTTCAGCCCTTCCGGCTCCAGGAATATCTGGTGGCGGGAGCGATCAGCAAAGCGTACCACTTTGTCCTCGATGGACGGGCAATAACGGGGCCCGGTACTTTCGATCTGCCCGGAATACATGGGCGAACGCTCCAGGTTGGCGCGGATTAGATCATGGCTGGCGGGTGTGGTTTCGGTAATATGGCAATCAATCTGAGGGGTGGATATCTGGCGGGTCATAAAGGAAAAAGGTCGCGGTGGCACATCACCTTTCTGCACTTGAAGATCGGCCCAATGGATTGTGCGTCCGTCCAGACGCGGCGGTGTCCCAGTTTTAAGCCGGCCCATGGCCAACCCCAGTCCCTGCAAAGTCTCCGCCAAACCGATGGCAGGTTTCTCCGACACCCGTCCGGCGGCAATCTGTTCCGCCCCAATATGAATCATTCCGCGCAGGAAGGTGCCTGTGGTCACCACCACTTGGCCGGTAGCGATAAGCGTTCCATCGGCTAACACTGCGGCGGTAACATGGCCGGCAGCGTCCAGCTTCAAATCCTCTACGGCGCCGGCCATAATATCCAGGTTCGCCTGGGTGGCCAACAATTCCTGCATGTGTGTCCGATACAAATGCCGGTCAGCCTGGGCGCGGGGGCCACGAACTGCCGGGCCCTTACTTTTGTTCAACATGCGAAACTGGATACCGGCCTGATCGATCACTCGCCCCATAAGACCATCGAGGGCATCGATCTCGCGCACCAGCTGCCCCTTGGCCAGGCCGCCAATGGCCGGGTTGCAAGACATCTCACCGATGGTGTCCAAATTATGGGTTACAAGCAGGGTGCGAGCGCCAAAGCGGGCCGATGCGGCGGCCGCCTCGCAACCCGCATGGCCACCACCGACCACCACCACATCATATCTGCCATTAGGCTGGAAATTCATGGGGCGGAATGTAAGCGGGCTGGCGTTGGAGGTCAATTCCCAAGGGGGAAGGTAATTTAAATCGTTATCGCAATGTTATCAATATATTGTGTATTTTTTATTAAGTTACACAATACCTTGATGTTTCACTTTCCAATGCAAAATTCCGAGAAGATGCGGTCCAGAATATCCTCCACATCGACGCGGCCGGTAATGCGGCCCATGGCGCGCGCCGCCAGACGCAAATCCTCAGCTGCCAGCTCGACCATGGCAGCGCCTTGAAACCGCTGTAAGGCGTCCCGGCATTCCTGCAAGGCCAGGCGATGACGCATGCGGCTTAGCGCCGGGCTGCCATCGCCGGCGCATTGATCGGAAACCTTGTCCGCGAGTATCGTCAGCAATGCGTCGATGCCGGCGCCGGTTTTCGCCGAAAGGCCGAGGAGCATTGGCTTGCCGGGCAGTGCCGTATCCAGGCTCAAGTCGGGGCCGAGATCGTCTTTATTGACCACCACCACAGCGTCTTCGTCCCATTGTTCCAATGTATGGCGGTCCAACACCGGCCAAAAGGCGCCGTCAAACACAAGAATTTTGATATGGGCGCCGTCGGCCCGGGCCAGGGCGCGGCGCACGCCTTCGTCCTCCAATTCATCTTCGGCATCGCGAAGCCCGGCGGTGTCGGCGAGGACAACCGGATAGCCGGCCAGATCCAAATGCGTTTCGATAACATCTCGGGTGGTGCCGGCGCGCGCCGAAACAATGGCCAGATCGCGATTGGCCAATTGGTTCAAGAGGCTCGACTTACCCGCATTGGGCGGCCCGAGGATGGCGATGGAAACACCGTCACGCAGCCGCTGGCCCCGATGATCGTCCAGATGCCGGGCCAGCTCGGCGTCCAGGCTGGCAACCGCTTCGGAAACCTCGGCGCGCAGACCGCCAGGCAAATCCTCATCAGAAAAGTCGATCTCGGCCTCAAACTTTGCGATGACCGCTAGCAGCGCATCCCGCCAACGGTCATAGACCAGGCTTAAGCCCCCGTCCATCTGGCGCAGAGCCTGGGTGCGTTGGGCAGCCGTTTCGGCCTCGACCAAATCGGCCAGACCCTCGGCCTCGGTCAGATCCATCTTGCCGTTTTCGAAAGCACGACGGGTAAATTCGCCGGGCTCGGCGGGGCGCATTTCCGGTTGGGCGGCGAGGGCATCCAGCATGACCCCATGGACTGCACGGCCGCCATGGAGATGAAACTCGGCCACGTCTTCGCCGGTAAAACTGTTCGGCGCCGGAAACCACAAAGCTAAGCCATGGTCGATAAGCCCGGTATCACCGCCTCCGGTTATGCGGACACGCTGGGCGCGCCGCGCCGCTGGCAAATCTGTGCCGGTCAACGCCCGATAGGCGTCCTTGGCATTGCTGCCAGACACCCTGTAAACGGCTACGCCGGCCTTGCCGCCACCACTAGCCAGAGCAAATATGGTTTGGCTGTTCATAGTCTACTTTCTATTTCATATTCATTTTCAATTACTTATGCTCAAATACGCTATCGATCAACGTGATTTGTTTCTTTATTTATTCTAATTCGCAATAAGCAACTTTCTATTTTGTGGCCACGGTCTATAACTGGCGGACGGGCGCCAACCATCGGAACGCCCACTCTCAGTGGAGGCGCGGCGGTGCCGGAAAACCTACTTGGGCGCGAGACCAGCCCCTACCTGCTACAACATAAAGACAATCCAGTTCATTGGCATCCCTGGGGTGAAGACGCATTCCGGCGCGCCGCCGAAGAAGACAGGCCGGTGCTGCTTTCCATTGGCTACGCGGCCTGCCACTGGTGCCATGTGATGGCCCATGAAAGCTTCGAATCCGAAGACATCGCAGCGCTGATGAATGCCAAGTTCGTAAACATCAAGCTCGACCGGGAAGAGCGCCCGGAAATTGATACGATCTACATGTCGGCGCTCGCCATGATGGGCCAACAAGGCGGCTGGCCGTTAACTATGTTCCTAACCCCAGACAAATTGCCGTTTTATGGCGGCACCTATTTTCCGCCCGAACCGCGTTTCGGCCATCCGGGATTTCCCGATGTCCTCAACGGGGTTGCCGATCTTTATGCCACGCAGAAAGACAAAGTCCGGCAAAACATCGCCGCCATCAAAGACGGCCTGGAACGTCAATCGGAGGCGCCGCCCAAACTTCATGCTGGCATTTACGGGCCCGGTCAAATCGATGCCGCCGCCGAGCAAGCTCTTAGTCTGATCGACAATGTCAACGGTGGCACCCGGGGAGCACCCAAGTTCCCCCAGCCCGTGTTCCTCGGCCTCCTGTGGCGCGCTTATAAGCGGGGCGGCGATGACCGTTTCCGCATCGCCGTTACCAACAGCCTGATCCATATGTCCCAGGGCGGCATCTATGATCATCTGGGCGGTGGCTATGCCCGCTATTCCACCGACGAGATTTGGCTGGCGCCGCATTTTGAAAAAATGCTCTACGACAACGCTCAACTGATCGAGCTGTTGGCCCAGGTGCATGGCGACAGGGCCTCGCCGCTGTTCGAACAAAGGCTGCGCGAAACCATTGATTGGAGCCTGGCCGAATTGCGCCAGGAGGACGGCCCTTTCGCCGGCACCCTGGATGCCGATTCCGAGGGCGCAGAGGGCACGTTTTATGTCTGGACCGAAGCCGAGATCGATGCCGCCCTCGGCGCTGACGCCGACACCTTCAAAGATATCTACGACGTTACGACCGGCGGCAATTGGGAAGGCAAGACCATCCTCAACCGGCTAGGCCAATTGGACCTGGGAGATGCGGATGCTGAGGCGGCGCTGGCAATTTCCAGGGACCGGTTGCTTGCGCTACGGGCGGGGCGGGAAAGACCCGGTCTCGACGACAAAATCCTCACCGACTGGAATGGGCTAATGATCGCCGCCTTAGGCTACGCTGGCGCCATGTTCGGTGAAGCCGCCTGGATAAATGCCGCCAAAGAAGCCTTCGCCTTTATCGCCGGGCTGGAAACCACGGCCGGGCGCCTGCGTCATTCCAGCCGCCTCGGTGTACATCTGGAAAGCGACGTGATCGATGATTACGCGCAAATGATCCGCGCCGCCCTGGCCCTTTACCAGGCCACCTTTGAGCATGAATATTTGGAGGCGGCGCTGCGCTGGACTGCGACCGCCAATGATCATTTCTGGGATGCCGGCGACGGCGGCTATTATTTTTCTCCGGGTGACGCCGCCGATGTGATCGTCCGCACACGAACCGCCTTTGATAACGCGACGCCCGCCGGCAACGGCACCATGGTGGAAAATTTGGCCCGGCTGTATTTCCTTACCGGCGCGGATGATCACCGCCAGCGCGCCGAGGCGATCATCGATCTGTTCGGACGCCAGCCGCCGGAACAATATCTGGGCATGCCCGGTATCCTCAACGGTTATGATTTCCTGAACGCTGCCGTGCAGGTGGTGGTTGCCGGCGCTGGCGGTGAGGCGTTGTGTGCTGCGGCGCGCGCATCGGGTCATTCCAATCTTGTTTTGATGCAAATTGACGATGGAGCCGCGCTGCCAGCCGGCCACCCGGCCACCGGCAAGACCAGCAATGAGGGCCGCGCCGCCGCCTATGTCTGCGTCGGTACCGTCTGCGGTTTGCCGACTACCGAGGCAGAAGACTTGAAGAAGGCGCTTCGAGAGATTTAAAATCACGGCATGGCGCATCTTTCCATGCATAGCCCGCTGGGCCAGTTGACCATATTCGAAGACCAAGGCAGCATTGTTGCCCTGGATTTCGGGCGTGCGGTCGGCCCATCGGAAACACCATTGTTGTTGCAGGCGCGAGACCAGCTCGATGCTTATTTCGGCCGGGAACGACAGGACTTCGATCTGCCGCTGGCACCCCAGGGATCCGAATTCCAGCGCGCCGTCTGGGATCAGATGTGCACCATTCCCTATGGCGCAGCCGCCACTTATGGCGACATTGCCGGTGCCTTGAACAGCGCGGCCCGCGCCGTCGGCGGCGCTTGCGGGGCCAATCCAATTCCGGTCATCATTCCGTGCCACCGGGTGATTGGCGCATCGGGGCGCATGACCGGCTATTCCGGCGGCGAGGGCATCGAAACCAAGCTGGCCTTGCTCAGGCTGGAAGGTTATAGGTTGCTGTAAATCAGGCCACACCCAAAATTCAGCGAGGACTATCATGACCAAGGCAATACGCATCCACGAGCATGGCGGACCCGAGGTTCTCCAATGGGAAGATATGGATATCGGCGCCCCCGGCGATGGCGAAGTGCGCATTCGCCATACCGCAGTGGGCTTGAATTTCATCGATTGCTATCAGCGTTCCGGCCTATACCCCATGGACCTGCCCCTCACCCTTGGCACCGAGGCGGCGGGCGTTATCGAAGCGGTAGGGCTTGGCGTCGAAGGATTTGCGGTGGGCCAGCGGGTTGCCTACGCGGGCGGCCAGATGGGCTCCTACGCCGAAGAGCGGATCATGAATGCTGGCGTTCTGGTGCCAATGCCGGACGGCATCGAAGACCAGACCGCAGCGGCGATGATGCTCAAGGGAATGACCGCCCATATGCTTTTGGTCAAATGCTATCCGGTCAGCGCCGGCGACACGATTTTGGTCCACGCCGCCGCCGGCGGCGTTGGCACAATCTTGTGCCAATGGGCCAAGCATCTGGGCGCCACGGTGATCGGCACCGTTGGCTCCGACGCCAAGGCGGAGATTGCCAAGGCTCATGGCTGTGATCATGCGATCAACTATTCGACCGAGAATTTCGTCGAACGTGTGCGCGAAATCACCGGCGACGCCGGCGTACCGGTGGTGTACGATTCGGTCGGCAAAGACACCTTCGAAGGGTCTCTCGATTGCACATCGAAATTCGGCTATGTGATCAGCTTCGGCAATGCGTCGGGCCCGGCGCCGGCGGTGGAACCGTTAACCCTGATGGCCAAAGGCTCGTTGTTTCTGGGCCGGCCCACATTAATTCATTACACTGCCGATCATGCCTTGCGCCTGGAAGCGGCGCGCGCCTTATTCGAAGCGGTGGAAGGCGGCGCCGTCAAGATCGAGGTCGGACAAACCTTCCCGCTGGCCGAAACTGCCAAGGCGCACGCGGCCCTGGAAGGGCGCGCAACGACCGGATCGACGGTGTTGTTGCCTTAAGGAAATGGGTTGGCCCGGCTGGGCCGTTAGGTATTCATAGAATCAAAGAAGTCGCTGTTGTTCTTTGAATCCTTCAGCTTCTCCAGCAGGAACTCCATGGAATCGACGACGCCCATGGGGTTCAGGATGCGGCGCAGAACCCACATCTTTGACAACATGCCCTTGTCCACCAGCAGCTCTTCTTTGCGGGTGCCGGAACGGGTGATGTCCATGGACGGCCAGGTGCGTTTATCGGTCAGCTTGCGATCCAGAATAATTTCCGAATTGCCGGTGCCCTTGAATTCTTCGAAAATCACTTCGTCCATGCGTGAGCCGGTATCCACCAGCGCTGTTGCGATGATGGTCAGCGAACCGCCTTCTTCGATATTGCGGGCAGCGCCGAAAAATCGTTTCGGTCGCTGCAGGGCATTGGCGTCAACGCCGCCGGTCAGCACCTTGCCCGACGACGGCACCACCGTGTTATAGGCGCGCGCCAAACGGGTGATCGAATCCAGCAAGATGATCACGTCGCGTTTGTGTTCGACCAGCCGCTTGGCTTTTTCGATCACCATTTCGGCCACCTGTACGTGGCGGACAGCGGGCTCATCGAAGGTGGAGGAAACCACCTCGCCCTTCACCGAGCGTGCCATGTCGGTCACTTCTTCCGGGCGCTCATCGATGAGCAATACAATCAGATAACATTCTGGATGGTTGTGGGAGATCGCCTGCGCCATGTTTTGCAGCATCACCGTCTTGCCGGTGCGCGGCGGCGCCACGATCAGGGCGCGTTGACCCTTGCCCACCGGTGAGATCAGATCGATAACGCGCAAGGTGGGATCCTTGAACTCGGGATCGTCGATTTCCATATTGATGCGCTGATCGGGATAGAGCGGCGTCAGGTTGTCGAAATTAACGCGGTGGCGAATATCCTGAGGATCCGAGAAGTTAATATCCTTGACCTTCAACAGAGCAAAATAGCGTTCGCCGTCCTTGGGAGAGCGGATCTGGCCCTCGACCGTATCGCCGGTTCTAAGTCCAAAGCGGCGCACCTGGCTGGGCGAGACATAGATATCGTCCGGGCCGGGCAGATAATTGGCCTCCGGCGAGCGCAGAAAGCCGAAGCCGTCCTGCAGCACTTCCAAAACGCCATCGCCGAATATGGCGATATCGTTTTCGGCCAATTGCTTGAGGATCGCGAACAGCATGTCTTGTTTGCGCAAGCTGCTGGCATTCTCGACTTCGAGTTCCTCGGCGAAGCCCAAAAGCTCGAGAGGATTTTTCTTTTTAAGTTCTTGAAGGTTCATGGGTGAAATCTTGCATATAAGGGGAAAATGTAAAAATGTGCCGCGGGTGCGGAAAAGCGGTAATTCGGGGCAGGGCGCCCGATCGCTTGATGATAAAGTTTGAAGTCCGATTACTCGGTCGAGTTCGGATCAGATTAATCCAAGAAGTAACCGAAACCCGTAATCAAGTCAAATATAGATTGATGAATATCACGCCGGCATACTATTTCCGAAATAACATCAGGGGCGTTAAAACGGTTTTACCACCACGAATATGACAATGCCGATCATCAGCACCGTCGGAATCTCGTTCATGATCCGGTAGAACTTAGCCGAGCGCTGGTTGTTATCGGCCTCGAAGTCCCGGCGCCAGCGGCTCAACATGCCGTGCATGCCGGCCATCGCAACTACGAATGTCAGCTTGGCATGCAGCCAGCCTTCGCTCCAAACGCCTGCATCGAAATTGGCCAACATCAGCCCACCGAACAGAAATGTGGCGATCATTGCCGGATTGATGATGGCGCGCATCAGGCGGCGCTCCATAACCTTAAAGGTTTCCGATTGTTGGCTGCCGAGCTCGGCGGCGCAGTGATAGATAAACAGGCGCGGCAGATAGAGCATGCCGGCCATCCAGGCGATCACCGATATGATATGCAGCGCCTTGATCCAAAGAAATGCGGTGGCGGATAATTCTATCATGGGGATTTTTTTATCTAGCCGGGGCGGTAAGGGCAAGCGGTGCGGCCCATAGGGCAAATGCGTTCGCCGCCGCTGGGGCACAACGGTCGCTGAGCGGTAAAGCCGGCGCGCACCAGATCGGCGAGGCCAGCGATGAATTCCGGTTCGGTGCCCACCGCAGACACCCGAATATAGGTTTCAATGCCCAGGCTTTCGGACATTTCCCGATATTCTATATCCAGCTCGACCAAGGTTTCCGAATGCTCGGAGACAAAGGCGATGGGCAAAACGATAACACCGACATGATCATCGGCGGCGCTTTGCAGGGCTTCGTCCAGGGACGGGCCGATCCATTGCAAGCGCCCGACCCGGCTTTGATAACAGATCATCCAATCATCGTCGTCCAGGCCTGCTGTCTGGGCGATGGCACCAGCAGTCATTTCGATTTGTTGGGGATAAGGATCGCCTTTGGCGACGATCTTTTCCGGCAGGCCATGGGCGGAAAATAATATGCGCAAAGGTTTGCCGCCCGGCTGCTCTGCCATCGCAGCTCCAAGCAGGCGGGCATGGGCAGTGATCAGGCCGGGCTCGGCGGGATAGCAGCATATGCCATAGCTGGGCGCGGTCAGACCGGCAGCGCGGGCTAATCGATGCCATTCATCCAGGGATGACTGAGTGGTTGTCGTGGAGAATTGCGGATAGAGCGGCAATAGCAAAATCTCGTCCGCGCCAAATTTTTTAACCGCCTCGACTGCGGCCTCGGTCATCGGATGCCAGTAGCGCATGGCGATAAAGACCCGGGTCTCGCTATCATCGGCGGCCAGGGCACCTTGCAAGGCCTCGGCCTGTTCCTCGGTCAATTCAAGAAGCGGCGATTTGCCATCGATATGGTCATAGATGGCGCGCGCCGTCTTGGCCCGGCGCCCCGATATCAGCCGCGCCAGCAACCAACGTATTGGTCCCGGCAGATCGATGATCGCCGCATCATTGAAAAGATTAAAAAGAAACGGGCGCACCGCATCCGGGGCGTCGGGACCGCCGAGGTTAAACAGGACAACCGCGCGCTTCATAACCCCATTGTCCCAAGCATCCCTTTAGCCGCGCACCACGGCTAGCAATCGCTCCACATGTGCCACCGGTGTTTCCGGCAGGATGCCGTGGCCCAGATTGAAAATATGTGGTCTGTCGGCAAAGGCATCAATGATATCGCGCGCCGTCTGGTCCATGACATCACCGCCGGACAGCAGCAAAAGATTATCCAGATTGCCTTGCACGGCCATGCCGGCGGGCAGATTTTTTGCTGCCCAATCCAGAGGCAGGGTAGAATCCAGTGAGACACAATCAACGCCGGAGCGTTCGGCAAAAGCCGGATATTGGGCGCCGGCGCCGCGTGGAAACCCGATGATCGGCACATCACCATGGCTGGCGCGCAGCCGCTTGACGATTTCGGCGGCCGGTTTTATCACCCAGCGGTCGAATTCATCGGGGGGCAGGATACCGGCCCAACTGTCGAACAATTGCACGGTCTCAGCGCCATTACTGATTTGGCGGGCGAGGTATGACGCCGTTGCATCGACCAAAAGATCGATTAATTTTTGAAAGCCGTCCGGATTTTGATAGGCCCAGCTCCGGGTTTTCGCGTAATCCCGGCTGGAGCCACCTTCGACCATATAGGTAGCCACCGTCCAGGGCGCGCCGGCAAATCCAATCAGGGTAACGCAGTCATCAAGGGATTCGGAAAGCCGCGATATGGTCTCGTAGACCGGCGCCAAATGATCATGCAGCATGGCCTCGTCAAACTCGGGCAATGGCTCACCGTCGGATATGGCCTCCAGTTTCGGCCCCTCACCGGTAACGAACGATACTGCTTGGCCAAGAGCATCGGGGATTACCAGGATATCGCAGAACAATATGGCGGCATCCATGCCATAGCGGCGCACGGGCTGTAAGGTGGCTTCCACCGCCATATCGGGGCTATAGCAGAAGTTCAAAAAATTCTTGGCTTTTTTGCGCAGCTCCATATATTCAGCCAAATGCCGTCCGGCCTGACGCATCATCCAGACCGGCGGCGTCGGCTGGCGCTCACCGTTCAAGGTATTTAAAAGTGGCTTGGAAGATTGGCTCATTGCAGGTCCTGGCGGTTAAAATCGAAGGGTTTCGGGATAACTCACTTAAAACAAAAAAGAAATATATTATTGGATGTAGTTGTTGTTGGGGCCGGTATAAAGGGGATTAATTTTTCCTAACAGCTTATCCCGGCTTTTTTACAAGAACGGCTGGCCCATTGAAATACAGAGCGGCAAAAGGTGAGCAACCGGGTGGGCTGCCCATCCTAAGCCATTAAATGAGGACATTTCGCGGGCATGAAATTGTGCATGATAATTTATAAGATTTTATAACTCGGCTTTTGGCGGTTGGCGGGGACAACCGGAATTCCTTGTATAAGAATGTGGCCTTAGATATGTGATGGTTGCACACAAATTGGCCCTTTGGGAAAAGGGCAGGCTTATCCCCTGTTTATCCCAAGTTATCCCGGATCGATCGCATGGAAGAATTTCATCTGCATATGGTTTCCGATGCCACCGGCGAAACCGTCCAGTCGGTGGCGCGCGCCTGTCTGGTGCAGTTCGAAAATATCAAACCGGAGGAAAATCTCTGGACCTTGGTGCGCACCGAGGGCCAGGTCGACAAGGTGATCACCGGTATCGAGGAAAATCCCGGCTTCGTCCTTTATACGCTGGTTGATCCCAAGGTGCGAACCAAGCTGCAGGACGCCTGCCGGCGCATCCAGGTGCCGTGCATTTCGGTGTTGCAGCCGATCATGGCGGCCTTCGGCGGTTTTCTGAATATCGAACAACAGGCTCGGCCTGGTCTGCAGCACGCGCTCGACAACGAATATTTCGCGCGCATATCAGCTATGGATTTCGCTATGAGCCACGACGACGGCCAGGCCACCTGGAACCTGGAAGAAGCCGACGTGGTTCTGGTGGGGGTGTCGCGCACATCGAAAACGCCGACTTGTATTTACCTTGCCAACCGGGGCATCAAGGCAGCCAATATTCCGATCATTCTCGGCATGGAGGTGCCCGAAGAATTGTTCAGCCTGACCCATCCGCTGGTGGTCGGACTGATCAAGGAAACCGGCAGCTTGGTGCAGATCCGGCGCAACCGGCTGCGCATGCTGAACGAAGGCGCCCAATCCGAATATGCGGACCCGGACGCGGTCGCCGAGGAAGTGAAGTTCGCCAATCGCATCATTGCCGGGCCGGGCTGGCCGGTGATTGATGTCACCCGTCGCTCGATCGAGGAAACGGCAGCCTCGATCATGCAATTGCTGTCCGAGACCCGCCAGCCCGAGCTGGAACCTGGGCAATGAGCGATGTGCCGCCGCCGGGATTGATCCTCGCTTCGGCCAGCCAGGTACGCGCGCGGCTTTTGGAAGGCGCCCGCGTGCCGTTCACGGTGCAGGTTTCCCAGGTGGACGAAGACCACATCAAAGACGCCCTGGCCGGCCAGGGCGTCGATGCCATCGCCGCTCGTCTGGCGGAAGAAAAGGCGCGCGCCATCGCCGGTGATCACGGCGATGATCTGATCATAGGCGCCGATCAGATTTTGGAATGCGAGGGCCGTCTGTTTGACAAGCCCAGGGATCGCGCCGGCGCTGCAAGCCACCTTCGGGAATTGCGCGGCCGGGCGCACCGGCTGGTCACCGCCGCCGCCGTGGTTCGGGGCCCCGATCTTTT
This sequence comes from Rhodospirillaceae bacterium, assembly GCA_018674495.1. GTDB lineage: Bacteria > Pseudomonadota > Alphaproteobacteria > Rhodospirillales > UBA2165. The sequence continues at coordinate 69,646 of JABHAA010000156.1, forward strand.
GTGGCAGACGGTGGCCGAAACCCGTCTTACCATGCGTGATGTCTCTGATGAATTCATTGATGCTTACCTAAACAGCGTCGGTGACGATGCGCTGGCATCGGTGGGCGCGTACCGTCTAGAAGACATGGGCGCGCAATTGTTTGCCAAGATCGATGGCGATTATTTCACCATCCTGGGCCTGCCGTTGCTGGAATTGCTGGAATTCCTGCGCAGCCAAGGGATATTGGAGCGATGAGCATTTCCGGAAACGCTCGTCTGGCCGGCGTCATGGGGTGGCCCATCGCCCATTCCTTGTCACCCCGCATCCATAACTATTGGCTTCGGGAGCTGGGTATCGACGGCGCCTACGTGCCGATGGCGGTGGCGCCTGAAAACCTGGCCGATGCTTTGCGCGCCCTGCCCAAGCTTGGTTTTACCGGCGTCAATATCACCATCCCGCACAAGCAAGCGGCGCTGATGGCCTTGGATCACGTGGATGATCTGGCGATGCGCATCGGCGCCGTCAACACGGTGACCGTCGGCAGCGATGGCGCGCTTACCGGCACCAACACCGATGGCTTCGGCTTTATAGAAAATTTGCGCGACCATGCGCCGGGGCTGGATTTGGCCAGCGGCCCGGTGGTGGTGCTCGGCGCTGGCGGCGCGGCGCGCGGCATCATAGCCGCGCTGATGGATGCTGGGGCCGGCGAAATTCGCCTGCTAAACCGGACCCGCGTCCGCGCCGAAGTGCTGGCGGCGGACCTGGGCGAAATTATGCAGATATTGGATTGGGACGAGCGCGCCGCCGCGTTGCAAGGCGCCGGCCTTTTGGTCAACACCACCAGCCTCGGCATGACCGGCGCCGGCGCGCTGGATCTGTCCCTGGACGCCTTGCCGGCGGCGGCAACCGTGGCAGACGCCGTTTATACGCCCTTGGAGACACCCTTGCTGGCGGCAGCACGCGGGCGCGGAAATATCACCGCAGGCGGGCTGGGCATGCTGTTGCATCAGGCGCGGCCCGGATTTGCAGCCTGGTTCGGTACCGAGCCCCAGGTGACGCCCGAGCTTGTCGCCCATATCCTGGATTCTTAGAAGATGGTTATCATCGGCCTCACCGGTTCCATGGCCATGGGTAAGACGACCGTCGCCGGCATGTTCCGCTATCTCCGCATTCCGGTTTATGACGCCGACGCCACCGTGCACGCCATGCTTGCCAAGGGCGGCGAGGCGGTCGAAGACGTTGCCGGCCTGTTTCCGGGGGTGGTTGAAGATGGCGCCGTCAACCGCGCCAGACTGGGCGCTGAAGTGTTCGGCAAGGACGATGCCCTGGCGGGGCTGGAAGCCATCCTGCATCCCATGGTACGCCGCCAGCAGAGCCGCTTTTTAAAACGCGCTATGGGCCGCCGCGCTGCACTGGCGGTCCTTGATGTCCCTCTTCTGTTCGAGACCCGCGGCGAAGATCATTGCGATCTGGTGGCGGTGGTCAGCGCATCGCCGTTCCTACAGCGTGCTCGCATACTATCCAGGCCCGGTATGAGCGCCCAGAAAATGCGCGATATCCTGGCCCGCCAAGTGCCCGATGGAGAAAAACGCCGGCGCGCCGATTTCATCATCAATACCGGCCTTGATCGCCAGCAGAGCTTGCGGCAGGTGCGAAATATCGTCACTGTGGCTGGCACCATGACCGGCACCCATTGGCCGCCGGTCAAGCCCCGCTAGTGGTATCGCAGCAACAATTTATGGACGGCAGATGAGAGAGATTGTTCTCGATACGGAAACCACCGGCCTCAATCCGGCCACCGGCGACAGGATTGTCGAGATCGGCTGTGTCGAGTTGATCAATCACCTGCCAAGCGGCGAGACCTACCACCAATATATTAATCCCGAACGGCCGATGCCGGAAGAAGCCTTCGCCATCCACGGGCTTTCCGATGAATTTCTGGCCGATCAGTTGCCGATGGGCGATGTGGCCGAGGCGTTTCTCGAATTTATCGGCGATGCGCCTCTGGTCATCCATAATGCCGATTTTGATATGCGCTTTATCAATGCCGAATTGACCGCATTGGATCGGCCCGTCCTGCCGAAGACGCGGGCTATCGATACGGTGACCATGGCGCGCAGCGCCTTTCCTGGCGCGGCGGCTAGCCTGGATGCCCTTTGCAAACGGTTCGGCATCGACAATTCCTCGCGCAGCCTGCACGGCGCGCTCTTAGACGCGCAGCTTCTCGCCGAGGTGTATTTGGAGCTGATCGGCGGGCGGCAAGCGGATATGGCTTTGAAAGACGATGCAGCCGGGCCAGGCGAGACCCAATCGGAAGCGGCTGGCGATAGCGCCCGGCGCGAACCAAGACCGCACGCGGCGTCGGACGCAGAAACAGCGGCGCACGGCGCATTCCTGGAAAAAATCGAAAAGCCTATCTGGCGCGAATAAGAATCAGGTCTCTTCGGTTGCCCCGCCGCCCGCCGCTTCTTCGGCTTCGGCCTCCTCGGCTGCCTGCATCATGCGCTGTTGATAGAGCGCCGCGAAATCGATAGGCGACAGCATCAGCGGTGCAAATCCGCCATCACCGGTCAGATCGCTGATGATGCGGCGCATGAACGGGAACAGGATCAGCGGACATTCGATCAGCAGGACCGGGCCCAAGGCTTCGGGCTCCACATTGATGGTGAACAGGCCCGCATATTCGATCTCGGTCAAATAAACCAGCTTGTCGTCGATGCGGGCTTCGGCGCGGCATTTGATCATCACCTCGAACAGGCTTTCCGCCTTGGCTTCTGCGCCGACATCGATATCGACCTTGATCTCCGGCATCTCGGTTTGAAGATCGTTATAGATTTCCGGCGTATGCGGCGCTTCGAAGGACAGATCCTTGATATATTGGCCGTTGATGGCCAGGGCGACGTCCTCGTCGAGCCCGCCATTGCCCGGCGCGCCCTCGGGGCTTGAGCTCGCATCCGGCTCCGGGGTAAAGCGTTCCTCGGGGATCGGGCTATCGTCTTCTTCGGCCATGTCGGCTCCTTTTCATGAATTGCGGGCCATTGGGTATCATCATTCAATCCGGCGTTCAACGCCGCCGGCGCCCTTATTCGCGCTATCTTGATCCCCCGTGACATCTTTGAAGTCACCGTCGATCACCGAGGCGCCATCGGATTTGGGGCCCGCTTCGAAGTCGTTCGCGCCTTGGCTCCAGGTATGAGCCCCGCCGCGCTTGGCGACAAACCCCGCAAGGCCGCGCCCAAGAAGGGCACGCAGCGGCGGCATAAACAACAAAAAGCCAACCGCATCGGTTACGAACCCGGGCGTCAGTAGCAAGGCACCCGCAAACAAAAGACAGAGACCGTCAAACACCTGCGCCAGGGGCATTTCGCCGCGGCTCATGGCTTCCTGGGCCCGGTACATGACCGCCAGACCCTGCGTCCGCAACAAGCCGGTGCCGATGGCGGCGGTAATAAAAATGACCGCGATGGTGGGCCAAAGGCCGATCAGGCCGCCGACTTCTATAAAGACGCCGATCTCGACCATGGGAACGCCGAGCAGCAAAATAAAAATAATATAGCCCAATTTGTATGCCTTAATAGAGTTTGCGGGCACCGCAAATCTTGTTTGGCACCGCCGTTCACCTTATGTAGTACGATAGGGTTCCGATTGCACGTATTCGTGTGCAGACTGGACCGGAAGGCGGCGAAAGGTTAAGTTGATAACGCTGAGCGATCAATTCGGCGGAATTAAGGCTTGGCCGCACTTCTTATATGATCAGGTATGACCAGGAATAATATGTTCGGGAACGGTGAAGGTAATGGGTGAAGGTTTTCAGTTTATCGATATCATCCTGTTCGCGATGATCGCGGCGTTTTTGATCTTGCGGCTGCGCAACGTGCTTGGCCGCCACAAAGACCATGGCCGCCCGCAAAATGATCCGTTCTCGCCGGACCCCCAAGGCCAGGATGCAAACGCCTCCGATCCGCAATCCCCTGGCGACGACAATGTTGTGCATTTGTCCGACCAAACCCAAGGCGCCCAAGACGCCCAAACCGCCGAAGAGCCGGTAGCCACTGCGCCCCTCGATGCGGGCTTTGCCCAGATCAAAGCTATCGATGGTGCGTTCGATGCGCCGGAATTCGTTGCCGGCGCGCGCGGCGCTTTTGAAATGATCGTCGAAGCCTTTGCCAAGGGCGACCGCGACACCTTGCAGGCGCTTCTGAACGAAGAGGTTTATGGCAACTTTATCTCTGCTATCGACACCCGCGAGGCCAATAACGAAACCCTTGAAAACACCCTGATCCGGCTGGTTTCCAATGAAGCGATTGAAGCTTATGTGGAAAATGTTACCGGCTTCGTGACGGTGAAGATCATCTCCGAACAGGTTAATGTGACGCGCAGCGCGGACGGCGAGGTTGTTGATGGAAATGCCAACCAAATTTCCGAAATTACGGACATATGGACTTTTGCCCGCGATCTTTCTTCGCGCGATCCCAATTGGGGATTGGTTGCCACCCGCAGCCTCGACTAGGCGGGCAAGCCGCTCCCGCCAATCCAAGACCAAAGTATTTATCGCCCTGGGTCTGGCCGCGCTACTGGCCGGTTGCGCCGCCGAGCCGGTAAAAAAAGACCTGACGTTCGGATCTTTGTCCTTGTCGCCGGCCAGCTTCAGTCAAATGCCGGGCTGGCAACTGGATGATCACCGGGCCGCGCTGATCACCTTTGTCACCACCTGTCGCCGCTTTGACCGGCTGAAAGCGGTGCAGCCCTTGCCGCCGGCCATCTATGCGGGTCTGGCCTCCGACTGGCAGTCGGTCTGCGCTGTTGCCCGTGGTACACGGCAATCAGGCAGCTCGGCCAAACAATTTTTCGAAGACTGGTTTCAACCCTTCGCCGCCGCCGATAAAAATCAGGCTCCGGGTCCAGCCAGCGGTCTGTTCACCGGCTATTTTGAGCCGCAATTGAACGGCTCCAAAAAACGTAGCAAGCGCTTCAACGTGCCCTTGTACCGGCGGCCCAATGATCTGATCAATATTGATCTCGGCAAGTTCGACAAAGCTCTGGCCGGGCGGCGCATTTCGGGCCATGTGCGCGGCAACCGGTTTTTGCCCTACGCCGAGCGGTCCGAGATCGAGAGCGGTATTTTGGCCGGGCGCGGGCTGGAAGTGGTCTGGGTCGATAGCGCCATCGATGCCTTTTTCCTGCATATCCAGGGATCGGGCCGCATCTTGCTGGATAACGGCGAAACCCTGCGGGTCGGCTTCGACGGCAAGAACGGGCGCCCTTACCGGGCCATCGGCCGCGATCTGGTGGCCATGGGGGCGATCCCCAGAAAAGACGTTTCGTTGCAGTCGATCCGCAAATGGCTGGCCGATAATCCGGGACAGGCGCGGGCGCTGATGCAGCGCAATCGGTCTTACGTGTTTTTCAAACCGATTGTTGGGCCGGGGCCCATCGGCGCCGCCGGCATGCCGCTGACACCGGGGCGCTCACTGGCGGTGGATCTGAAATATGTACCCATGGGAGCGCCGGTCTGGCTCGAAACCACAAATCCCTTGAACCCGCTCTTGCCCCTGGCGCGGCTGGTGATCGCCCAGGATACCGGCTCGGCCATCACCGGGCCGGTGCGCGGCGATTTGTTTTGGGGCTACGGGCGCTACGCCAGGGAGGCCGCCGGGCGCATGAAAAGTCCGGGCCGCATGTTCTTGCTATTGCCGAAATCGGCGGCACGGCGGACTTTACTTCATTCCGGTTAATCGGCACTCTCAGGCAATGGCCGAAACCAAGCAAAACAAAGAGGGCGGCGCGCCCGTCCGGGTGGCTTTGTTCGTCACCTGCAGTGTCGATTTGATCCGTCCCAGCGTCGGCTTTGCCGCCGTAAAATTGCTTGAAGATGCCGGCTGCCAGGTGTCGGTGCCGGCGGCGCAAACCTGTTGCGGCCAGCCTGCCTACAATGGTGGTGATCGGGGCAATGCGCGCGCCATCGCCGAACAGGTGATTGCAGCCTTCGCCGGCTTCGATTACGTGGTGGCGCCGTCGGGCTCCTGCGCGGCGATGATCCAAGTTCATTATCCCCAATTGCTGGATAGCGAAGCGGCCAGGGAATTGGCGTCGCGAACCTATGAGCTGATGCAGTTTCTGGTCGATGTGCGCGGCATGGGTAGGGTTGCGGCGCAGCTGGACGCATCGGTGGCCTATCACGATTCCTGTTCAGGCCTGCGCGAGCTGGGTATCAAGGAACAGCCGCGCACGCTGCTGGCGTCTGTGGATGGGCTCAGCCAAAGCGACTATCAGGGCAGCGAAACCTGCTGCGGCTTCGGCGGTCTTTTCTGTGTCAAATATCCCGACATCGCCAATAAAATGGCCGCTGACCGGACGCAGGCTATCGAAGCATCCGGCGCTGATATGCTCCTCGGCGGTGATCTTGGCTGCCTTTGCCATCTCGCCGGCAAGCTCAGCCGCGATGGCTCCACCGTGCAAGTTCGCCACGTGGCCGAAGTGCTGGCCGGCATGACCGATGCCCCGGCCCTCTGTCAGGGCGAGGCGGAAAAATGAACTTAGCCGCCAAAAACTTCCCCGCCAATGCGCGCGCCGCCCTCGGCGATGCACAGTTGCAAGAAGCGTTGGAACGCTTGCGCGGCGGATTTGTCGAAGGCCGCCGCCAAGTGGTGGCCAAACTGCCCGAGTTCGATGCTTTGCGGGGCCGGGCCGCCGAAATTCGCCGCCACACGCTTGCCCATCTGGATCAGTACCTGGTTCAGTTTGAGGAACGCGCAACGGCGGCCGGCGGTACCGTGCATTGGTGCCGGGATGCTGGCGAAGCCCGCGCCACGATCCTCGAGATTTGTCAGGCAATGGATGCGCGCCTGGTCACCAAGGGCAAATCCATGATCGGCGAGGAGATCGAGATTAACGATTATCTCGAAGCCCATAATATCGAGCCGGTGGAAACCGATCTCGGCGAATACATCATTCAGCTGCGCCGGGAATTGCCCAGCCATATCATTGCGCCGGCGACGCATCTATCGAAAGAACAGGTGGCGGAAAGTTTTCAAGAGCATCATACAGACCTGGATCCGGTGCGCCCGCTGGCTGAGCCCGAAGCTCTGTTGGCCGAGGCGCGGACGCTTCTGCGGCAGAAGTTTCTCGCCGCCGATGTGGGCATCACCGGCGCCAATTTCCTGATCGCCGAGACAGGCACCAGCGTTATTGTCACCAACGAAGGCAATGGCGATCTTACGCAGACATTGCCGCGCGTGCATATCGTTATCGCCAGCCTGGAAAAAGTGGTGCCGAACCTGGACGACGCCGCGACATTGCTGCGCGTTCTGGCGCGCAGCGCCACCGGCCAGGAGATTTCCGCCTACACCACCTTTTCCACCGGGCCCAAACGCGACGCAGATATGGACGGCCCCAACGCCTATCACGTGATCCTGTTGGACAATGGCCGCACCGATATTTTGGCCGGCGACAATGCCGAAATTCTAGGCTGTATCCGCTGCGGTGCCTGCCTCAACCATTGCCCGGTCTATGGCGCCATCGGCGGCCATGCCTATGGTACGGTCTATCCGGGGCCCATGGGATCGGTGCTGACCCCGGCCCTGAACGGATTGGCGGGCGCCCACCATCTGCCGCAAGCGTCGAGCCTTTGTGGGCGCTGCGAAGAGGTCTGCCCGGTGCGCCTGCCGCTGCCAAAAATGCTGCGCAATCTTCGCTTCCAGGCCGCCGAAACCAGCGCCCCTGGCGGCGTCGCGCGTTTACTTGTTGCGCTCTGGGCATTCGCTGCGCGGCGGCCCTGGCTGTATCGTTTCGGTGCCGGAATAAGTTTGGCCTGGTTGTCGGCGCGGGGCCGCAAAGACGGCTTATTACGCTCCATACCGGGTTTACGCACCTGGACCAGCCGCCGGGATTTCCCGGCACCAGAGGGGCGCACCTTTATGAGCCAATGGAAATCGGGGCGCCGGTCATGAGCCGCGATCA
>JABHAA010000141.1 GCA_018674495.1 Rhodospirillaceae bacterium
CAGGCGGCGATTTGCGGCAAGGCCTGCTTGCCGGTTCCAATGATCGCCATTTCGCCTGCGTCTTCCGGGGACAGCCATTTGGTGCCGAGCCCGGTCATGGCCGCGGTGCGCATCTGGCCCAAGGCGGTCGCCTCGACTACGCATTTTAAGGATCCGTCGGTCAGCGAAAACAGCAATACCAGCGTCTGCGATTTGCCGCCCACATTGACCCAGGTCTTGGTGCCGCAAAGCCCTTCCGACGGTACCGCGCCGCCGATGGCTTGCAAGACATCGTTGGCGCCGACCATCAGATGGGTCTTGCCCATATTCTCGCCGGCATCGGCGCCGGTGACCGCCAGAACGGTTTCGAGGGCGTCAATGGCGGCGCCCACATCCATGCAGCGGGTCACGTCCGCTTCCGTTAGCCATAGAGGTGCATTGCCCATCAATCGATCCCCAAGGTGTCGCAAATCTCGCACGAGCTGTCCGAGGAAATGCGCTCCAAGTTTCCCGATGCGTTTGAGTGGGCGCTGCCTAATCTAGTCCAGCAAGTAGCCGTATTTCTTGCGCGCCTTCTTGGCCAATTCCGGGCTCATGGCGTTGACCAGCGGGAATTCTTTCCGCCAATGGAACGGCCGGCAGGCATCGATAATGGCCCGCGAATTGCGGTAATTGCCGGCGTCCTTGTCCTCGGGTGAAATGCGCGGATCGAGCGGCGTCGACCAGGCTTCCGGAATAATATCGATGGATGAAGCCGGGTCAGACCGGGTCAGCATGGCCCAGGTCAGATCTTCCAGGCTGGACACATCGATATCTTCATCGACGACCACCACATACTTGCCCGCATAGGCGCCCACATGGCACTGCGCCGCGATATGACCCACTTGGCGGGCATGGCCGGGATAGCGCTGCTTGATGGCGACGCCCAAAAGCATGCGCGCGCCGCCCACTTCGTGCGCCCAGACATCGGTGACGTCGGGCACGCCGGCGCGGGAGATATTGTCGCGCAAGAGCGCCGAGCGGGTAACGGCGCGGTAGCGGCCCAATTCGTCCGGCGGGCGCTGCGGCGGGCAGCCCAAGATGATCGGATCGTTGCGGTGATAGATGGCGACCACATTGAGGATCGGCTCTTCGCGTACGTCCGATGCGTAATAGCCGGTCCATTCGCCGAACGGGCCTTCCTTTTTGCGGTTGCCGGGCTCGATAAAGCCTTCAATGACGATCTCTGAATTGGCCGGGAACGGGATGCCCGTATGCTTGCCCTTGACCACTTTGACCGCCTCGCCGCGCATACCGCCGACGATGTCGTATTCGCACATGCCTTGGGGAAACTCGGAACAGGCGGCCAGGAAATTCATCGGATCGCCGCCGGCGACAACGACAACCGGCATCCGCTCGCCGCGCTCTTCGTATTTGTCTCTGTGCACGCGGCCATGTTTGCCCGGCGACATATAGATACCGACCTCTTTCTTGCCCTGTATCATGACCCGGTAGCAGCCCACATTGATCCAGTCGCTATCGGGATCCAGGGTCACATCGAACGAGCCGGTGCCGAAATAGCGACCGCCGTCATGTTCGTGCCAGAGCGGCGTCGGGAACATCTCCATGTCCACATCGTCGCCTTCAAGCACGTTTTCAAAGATCGGGCCATCATCGACCACTTCGTAGGGGATCGTCGGCAGACCATCGATCTGATATTTGAAATGGGCGTCTGTTAGTTCCAGCTTGGTCAGATCATCGGGGAAACCCATGGTCATGTTCATGCGCTTGCCGCCATAGAAATTGGTCAGCACGCGAAAGCCCTTGGGGTAGCCGGGCACTTCGTCGAACAGAACCGCCGGCGCGTTGCCGTCCCGCAAGACCAATTCGGCGGCCATGCCCATATCTTCTTCCCAGGACGCGCCGGTGACATGGCGAACCTCGCCCAATTTGTCGGCCTCTTCGATCCAGCCGCGCAAATCTTCGAAGCGGAAATTAACGCCCTTGACCCCGGCGGCGACGCCGGCCCCGGACTGAACGCCTTCCGGCGCCATCGTTTTCTTGGATTTCATGGCTTTCCCTTTCTTCGAATTCTGATCGCTGTTAATGATGTTGGCGCGTATCATACTTATGTTTTCGGCAAACTCAATTCCCTCAAAGCCAATCGGGTGGAACCGCCCCGGCGGCCACCGCGAGCCCGGTATAATAATCCCACAGCTTGCCCGTATGGGCGGCCCGGTTCAATTTGGACGCGATCAGCGTCATGTCATCTTCGGAAAGAGGCGTGACGGTCCCCAGCATGGCGGCTTTGTAATTGGCCTCGGCGTTCTCGCAAAAATGGATGGCGTCGATCATCAAGGCTTCGATGCTTTCGGCGACCAGCACGGCGCCGTGCGCCCGCATCAGCGCCGCATTGTGATCCCCAAGGGTAGCGGCCAGCGCGGCGCCCATGTCCGCATCGTTGATCTTGGCCGGCACGGGATGCACCGGAATACCGCTCGCCCAGCGAAACGCATGCGCGTCCACCGGCAACAATTGGACGCCCTTGACCATGGTAAACAGGGTGGCCACGTGGGGGTGGAAATGAAACACCGCGTTCACGTCACCCCGGACACGCAATATCTCCGTATGGATGGCCACTTCGTCGGGCGGGCGGGCGCCATCACGCCCGCGCACAAAATTACCGTCTCCATCGACCACCACTAGATCATCGGGCGTCACCTCGGCACGGCTTTGATCGAAGGCCTGGATGACATATTCGTCGCCCGAACCCGCCAGACGCGCCGAAATATGCCCCGAATAGCCGAGGATACCCTGATGATTAAGCGTCCGCGTCGCCACCGCGATCAATTTGCGGATGCGGGCCTCATCGGTGGATTGGGTTATCTGGTCCATGAGGGTTAAGCCTAGCACTTTCCTATCGGGGTTCCAACGAGCCGGATGCGACATGCGATACGCCAAATTCGCGCGCCTCCTCTGTGTTCTCGGTTAGCTCTCTGTGGTTCCACCGTCTTCTTCGCGTTTGCGCAGGGAATAAATGGCGCGCTCCGGCCGGTCCGGCGGGCTCTTGCATTGGCTCGTGTCCTTGCTTACATTCCGCCCCGTCCGGCGACGGAGTATCCGGCCACTTGGGGCGCACCCCAACGGACATTCATTGTGACGCAAACCAACGTGCCCAAGCCCGTGCGCGCCTGAATGGAGTCCTTAAGTCATGAGCAAAATCAAAGTCGCCAATCCCGTCGTCGAACTTGACGGCGATGAAATGACCCGCATCATCTGGCAGTTCATCAAGGACAAATTGATCCTGCCCTATCTTGATATTGAACTCTTGTATTACGATCTCGGCATGGAAAAGCGGGACGAGACCCGCGATCAGATCACCATCGATGCCGCCGAAGCCATCCAGGCGCACCGGGTCGGCGTCAAATGCGCGACCATCACGCCGGACGAAGACCGTGTTGCCGAGTTCGATCTCCACGAAATGTACCGCTCGCCGAACGGCACCTTGCGCAACATCATCGGCGGCACCATTTTTCGCCAGCCCATCTTGTGCAAGAACGTGCCGCGCCTGGTGCCGGGCTGGACCAAGCCCATCGTTATCGGCCGCCACGCCTATGGCGATCAGTATCGTGCGACAGACTTTGTCGTCCCCGGTAAGGGTAAACTGAGCATAAAGTTCGTTCCCGAGGACGGCGGCGAAGTGATCGAGCGCGAGGTGTTTGATTTTCCGGACGGCGGCGTTGCCATGTCCATGTTTAATCTGGACGCCTCCATCGAAGGTTTTGCCCATGCCTGCATGAACTATGCGCTGGATCTCGGCTGGCCGCTTTATTTGTCCACCAAGAACACCATCCTCAAAAAATATGATGGGCGCTTCAAGGATATCTTCCAAGAGGTGTTCGACAGAGATTTCAAAGAAAAGTTCGCCGCCGCCGGGCTCACCTACGAGCATCGGCTGATCGACGATATGGTCGCCTGCGCGCTCAAATGGGAAGGCGGGTTCGTGTGGGCCTGCAAGAACTATGACGGCGATGTGCAGTCCGATACCTTGGCCCAAGGCTTTGGCTCGTTAGGTCTGATGACGTCCGTGTTGATGACGCCGGACGGGCAAACGGTGGAAGCCGAAGCCGCCCACGGCACCGTCACCCGTCATTACCGCCAACACCAGGACGGCAAGGAAACCTCCACCAATCCCATCGCCTCGATCTTTGCCTGGACCAGGGGGCTCTATTACCGGGGCACGTTCGATGACACCCCGGACGTGGTGAAATTCGCCGAAACTTTGGAAAAAGTCTGCATCGACACGGTCGAAAACGGCTTTATGACCAAGGATCTGGCGATCCTCATCGGCCCCGATCAAAACTGGCTGACCACCCAGCAGTTCCTCGACAAACTAGACGAAGGGCTGCAAGCCGCCATGGTTTAACGCTTGACCCAGGGTTTGCCGATTTAATACATATGTTATAACGGTTATTACCGCTGTTATAACTATTGATTGATCGGGTGCGAATATGGGACATGAATTGAAGATTACGGCGATTGGAAATTCTTCGGGCGTGGTTTTGTCCAAGGAGGTCATGACGCGCCTCAAGGTCAATCGGGGTGACGTGATCTATCTGACCGAAACGCCGGAAGGGTATTTGATTACGCCCTACGACGAAAAATTCGCCCGGCAGGTGGAGGCGGCAGAAGGGTTTATGCACGATTACCGCGATGTGCTGCATGAATTGGCGAAATGAGCGAACCGGAATGGCTGATGATCGAAGCGGTTCGGGCTATCCATCAAACGCTGATTGCGGACCATGGCGGAATTCCGGATTTGCGCGACGCGGGATTGCTGGAATCAGCACTGGCGCGGCCAGTCAACAAACTCGCTTATGACGCCGGTGTAACGATCCCGGAATTGGCTGCGGCCTGTGCATTCGGCTTGGCGCGCAACCATCCATTCGTTGATGGCAACAAGCGTATCGCCATCACCGCCGCGGCAATGTTCTTAAGCGTAAACGGCTTTGATTTTCAGCCCGATAGGGCCGATCTGCTGATCACGGTGACGAAGCTGGCCGCCGGTGAAACCGGCGAAGAGGAACTGGCGGGATGGATCGCGGCCAATTCAAAAGCCCGGTCTTGACGAAAGCCGACCGGAACCGTACAACACCGCGCTTGGTAAGGCGCGGTCGGCGATTGATGCTCCGGCTGCAAATTCGAATTTGAAGGAACAAGATTATGGCTCGGCGTTGCGATATCACCGGCAGGGACGTTCAGACCGGCAATAATGTCTCCCACGCGCACAACAAGACGCGGCGGCGCTTTTTGCCGAACGTGCATAAGATGACCTTGTTCTCCAATACGCTGGGGACCGTGAGCGTCAAGATAACGGCACACGCCTTGCGCTCGATTGAACATAATGGCGGGCTTGATGCGTATTTGCTGGGCCAGTCCGATTCAAAACTGGCTCCTCCGGGATTGCGTCTCAAACGGCGCATCAAACGGGCTCAGGAAAAGGCCGCCGCGAAAGCCGCCTAGCCGTCCAAACGGAACATCAGCAACAAGGTTTCCTGCAGCGGATTGAAGTTATCATCGCTGATCAGGTAGACATATGCCGCCCCGCCGGGCCCCCGGCGGATGGCGATGCCTTCGAAATTATCAACAATTAACGGCGCCTCCAGCCGCGCAATTTCCCTTGCGCGGAGCATCGTACCCGGCCCCGCTTTGGCAAGATCATTTGCGCCCAGGTGGGCAATACGCACCCGCGTGCCGACCAGCAGCGACCAGTGACGCTCGATCACCAGCACATCGCCTTCGCCCTTACCGGCGGGCACGGTGGCAGCGCCGGACGGGCTTAATTTGCCAGTACGGGCGTAATGCATTTTCGTCCAGGATTGACCGCGCCGGATCCAGGCCGGCGAAGCACCGGAGCTGGCGCCGCCGGAGACCGCCGTGGCAGCCTCCAATATGGCCAGCAAGCGCCCGCCGGGTAACGCAGTCAGCGCCTCGATGCCGCCATTGGCGGGGGCTTTTTCAAGGCCCGGCGGTGGGCCTACGGCGCGCACAATTGCCACATCCGCGCCGTAGGCCAGGATGCGGTGGTGGCGCTCAAAAGACACCAATAGCTCATCGCCCAGGCGTGCGATGTCTTCGGCGTCGCCCTCGCCCTTGCCAGTGATGGGTTTGCCGTCCAGCCCGGTGAGCGGCGCCAGACGGGCGTTCGAGATGCCGGCCAGGCGACCGTCCTTGGCATAGGTGAGGCGGGCATCCAGGCGGCGACCGAAATCGCTGACCGCAATCATTTCGGCGCCGTCCGCCGATATATCTAGGCCGGAAAAGCCGCCGAAGCCCTTGGCATCGGAGCGCAGGCGCAGCCCGCCCAGATAAGTGAGGTTTCCGGTTCTGTCCCGGCTGGCATCGCTGCTATCGAGGGCCACCGGCTTGGCGGTCACTGCTATCGGCTCGGCGCGGGCTGGGATTGAAATTATTATGGCCGCCGCCAAGGCAGCGCCGATCAATGGGGGGATAAGCCGGATCAATGGATCAAGAGGTTGCGCGGGCCGCCGGTTTCCTGTTCGAACAGTTCGGTCAGCCGCTGCATCATGACACCGCCCAGCTCTTCGGCATCGTTGATGGTCACCGCGCGCCGGTAATAGCGGGTGACGTCGTGGCCGATGCCGATGGCGGTCACTTCGATGGGTGAGCGGTTTTCGATGAACTGGATGACGTCGCGCAAATGGCGCTCCAGATAGTTGCCCGGGTTGACTGACAAGGTTGCGTCATCGACCGGCGCGCCGTCGGATATGACCATCAGGATGCGGCGCTGCTCGGGCCGCCCGATGAGCCGGTTGTAGGCCCACAGAAGCGCCTCGCCGTCGATGTTCTCTTTCAGCAATCCCTCGCGCAGCATCAGCCCAAGATTCTTGCGCGCCCGGCGCCACGGCGCATCGGCCGATTTGTAGATGATATGGCGCAAATCATTGAGCCGGCCGGGGTTTGGCGTCTTGCCCTCGGCCACCCATTTTTCGCGCGCCTGGCCGCCCTTCCAGGCGCGCGTCGTGAAGCCGAGCACTTCGACCTTGACGGCGCAACGCTCCAGCGTGCGGGCAATGATATCGGCGCTCATGGCGGCCACCGATATGGGCCGCCCGCGCATGGAGCCGGAATTATCGATCAATAATGTCACCACGGTGTCGCGGAAATTGCTTTCCTTTTCCACTTTGTAGGACAGGGGATGGCTTGGATCGATGACCACCCGCGACAGGCGCCCGGCATCCAGAATACCTTCTTCCAGATCAAACTCCCACCAGCGCTGTTGCTGCGCCATCAGACGCCGCTGCAGCCGGTTGGCGAGCTTGGCGACGACGCCCTGCATATGGGCAAGCTGCTGGTCGAGCTGGGCGCGCAGGCGATTCATTTCCTCGGGCTCGCACAAATCTTCGGATTTCACCACTTCGTCAAACTCGGAGGAATAGGCGCGGTAGGCATCGGTCGCGCCGTCCGGAAATTCGGGCTGCGTGGGGCGCCCGCGCATGGTCGCCTCGGTGTCTTCGTCGGAATCTTCGGTATCGAACTGATCGTCCATATCCTCGGCGGAATCGGGATCGAGGGACTCCATGTCTGAATCTTCCGAATCCGCGTCTTCCGAATCGGAATCGCTTTCCGAGGATTGATCGTCCTGGTTCTGCTCGTCGTCGGAATCCTGATCCGACTGATCGTCGTCATTTTCGCCATCCGAATCGCCATCGGCATCGGCCGGCAGTTCGAGCTCTTCGAGGATATGGTGCATGGCCTCGCCGTAGCTCTGCTGATCGCCGAGCTTGGCCTGTAGATCGTTAAGCAAGTTGCCGGCTTTATCGTCCAGCCAACCCCGCCATGTCTCCATAAGAGCGCGCGCCGCCGGCGGCGCTTCGGTGCCAGAGAATTTTTCGCGCAAAAGATAGCCAACGGCGTCGGCGAGATGGGCTTCATCGCGCTCGGTCACCATGTGATAGCCTTTTTCGCGGGCTTCGGCTTCCTGGTACTGGACCAGGTTCTTGGCGGTGCCGGCCAGCACGCGGCTGCCCAGCGCCTCGACCCGGGCTTGCTCGGCGGCATCAAAGAGCGATGCGCTGGCGCCACCAGAGGGTCGCTGGCGGTTATAGATGGTGCGGTTCTGATAGCGCAGTTTGAGGGCAACCGCATCGGCCTCGCCGCGCAGCACATGCAGATCCGAATGGCCGAATTGGCGCGACGGCGTTGGCAGACGGGCCAGGCCGCCGTCTTCGGAAAAGGACACGCCGTGGGCGCCCGGCGCGAACGCGACATCGATATCGTCGCGCGCCGATAACGCCTTCAGCGCCGCTTCGGTAACGCGTTTGACCAGGTTCTGATCATCCTGATCCATGGCCATTACCGCACTTATCCCTTTAAGACAGCATGATGTGCGCTGCCGATTCCGGTAGCTCGTCGCCGAATACCCGTTGATAGTATTCGGCAATGACCGGACGCTCGATCTCGTCGCACTTGTTGAGGAAGGTCAGGCGGAAGGCAAATCCGAGATCGTTGAAGATATCGGCATTCTCGCCCCAGATGATCACGGTACGCGGCGACATCACGGTGGAGATGTCACCATTGACGAAGCCCGAGCGGGTTAAATCGGCAACCTCGACCATTTTGTCGATGAGGCCGCGCCGCTCGTCGGTATTGTAGCTGGGCACCTTGGCGAGCACGATTTCGGCTTCGGCGTCGTGTTCCAGATAGTTCAGCGTGGATACGATATTCCATCGGTCCATCTGGCCCTGGTTGATCTGCTGGGTGCCGTGATAAAGCCCAGTGGTATCGCCGAGCCCGACCGTGTTGGCGGTCGAGAACAGGCGGAAATAGGGATGCGGCGTGATCACCTTTGACTGATCGAGCAGCGTCAATTTGCCTTCGACTTCCAAGATGCGCTGGATCACGAACATCACGTCTGGGCGGCCGGCATCATATTCATCGAACACCAGCGCGGTCGGGTTCTGCAGACACCAAGGGAGCATGCCTTCGCGAAATTCGGTCACTTGCGCGCCGTCACGGAGCACGATCGCATCCTTGCCGATTAGATCGATGCGGCTGATATGGCTGTCCAGATTAACCCGGATGCAGGACCAGTTGAGGCGCGCCGCCACCTGTTCGATATGGGTTGATTTTCCGGTGCCGTGATAGCCCTGGATCATGACCCGCCGGTTGTAGGCAAAACCGGCTAAGATGGCGAGCGTGGTCTCCCGGTCGAACCGGTAGGCTTCGTCCACCGCCGGCACATGCTCGTTGGTCTCCGAGAATCCCGGAACTTCGAGATCGCTGTCAAAGCCGAACGCTTGGCGCACCGATATCTTGATATCGGGCTCGTTTAGGGGAAATGCGTCTGCATCGGACGCTTCGATCTGGGGGGTGTTCATATTGGCAATTTCCGATGGTTTTCTGAATGGGCCCCGCGGCGCGTTATTTAGAGAACATGCCGCTCATGAGAACTTCATAGGCCTGATTGATCCGTTTACTGCGTTCCTCTGCGTCTTTATCGCCGCCATTGGCGTCGGGATGGTGGCGTTTTACCAACTCTTTGTAGCGTGCCTTGACCTCATCGCGAGTGACTGGAAATTCCAGCCCGAGGACCGTAAATGCTTGCCGTTCCGGAACCGATAATTGGGGCGGATGGGCATTGGCGCCGGCGCCAATTGCATCTGCCTTCAATACATCAAACGGGTCGTCCACGTCGCCGAAATTAAATCCCGGTTTCGGCTCATTTCCGCCCGCAAACGGCCAACTTGGCCGGTTCCAGATCGTATCCGAACGAACGCAGGCTTCCACCTGCGCATCGGACATGCCTACATAATAGTTCCAAGACCGGTTGTAAATCCGAACATGGTCCAGGCAGAACCAATAAAATTCGCTCAAATGGTCCCGCGATACCGGCGCCCGGTGATCGCCCGCCTCGGCGCAATCGGGCCAGCCGCACAGGCGCGTGCCGACGTCCGCTGAATGCGGGTGCGAAACCCAGGCGGCGCTGCGGCCATGCTCGTCGGCATTTTTCATGCCGTCACTATGGGGATTCCTGCCCGGCCATGCAAGGTTGCCGGGCCTTACTAATCGGTGCCGGTATAGTGGTCCGGCCACATGCGTTTGACCACCGGGCTGTCGGGCGCGTAGGCGTGGCAGGTGCCGAGGAAATTGGGCTTGGAGGGGACGCCTGTTTCGGCTTTGCGGCGCCGGTTGCGGATTGGCGTGATTGCCTGGAACGCGGTGGTTGCCACCGGGCCGACCAGAAGCTGGACGATATGAGTGCAGCCGAGGGTGCGGCCGATTTTGCCATGCACGGTCTTGGTCCAGCCGTTGGCGATACGCTCGCCCTTGAGGCTGGCGACACCGCCGGTGATATCGGCGCACATGGTATGTGGCGCCCAATCGGTGGATGCCTCGGCCTCGTGCACCAGAAGATCATCGTCCAGGGTCAGGCGCACCCACATATCGTGCATCGGCTCGCCGGCATTGATGCCGCCCCGGTCGTCGGTTTCGAAGCTATAGGTTTTGACATCGGTGATGCGGCCTTCGATATCCCAAAGGCCGTCATCGCGTTCATATCCGGTGCAGCGGATCTCGCGCGTGTGGATCAGTTTCCTGGGCGCCGCCGGGGTCAGGGGCATGGCAAAGTCTCCTATTAAATGAGCGCCGTGCTATAGGAGTATTTGCCGAAACCGTCAAACGTCCCAGACGTGCAGCTGCGATTAAGCGCCGGCGCCGTAGCCGGTGTCGAAGATGAAGGATTCGCGCTGGCGGATGTCTTCTTCCAGTTGCTTCTTGGTGGCCGCATAGAGATCGCGGATCGAAACAATGCCGATAATCTCGTCGTCATCGACTATGGGTAGATGGCGAAAGCCGCGAATCCGCATTCGCTCCAGCGCGTCCGGCGGGGTCGCGTCCGGCGCCAAAACTTCCGGGTCCGGGGTCATAACCGCCTCCAGCCGCGTCGCGTCCGGATCCAGGCTTGCCGCCAGAACTTTGGCGGTCAGGTCACGCTCGGTGACGATGCCCACCAATAGCGCATCGGCGACGATCAGCACGGCGCTGATTTTGTTGGCCTCCATCATTTTCGCCGCATCGCGGCAGGTGGCGGCCGGTGACAAGGTGTAGAGGGTCTGATTTTCGACAATGTCGGGTACGATCTTACCAGTCATGCTTTCCGCTCCTGAAAATTAATGCCAGATCGTTGTTGCCCTTATTATATCGAATTCCTGTGTAAAATGGTAGGGTAATTTATGGAAAGCGTCTAATTATAATCTTCAACATTCTATTTGGTTTCAATACCTTGTGGTGAACTTTCGATGTTTTCCTTAATGGCTTCTTCGGTATTGCGGGGTGGAGACAGGCGAATCGAGGTTATCTGGTGACGCTGGCGGCGCAGAATTTCGAAGCGGAAGCCATAGAAAATAAACACTTGCCCTTCCTCGGGTATTCGTCGGCTTTCGTGCAAGACCAAGCCTGCGATAGTGGCCGCTTCCTCGTCCGGGAGGGACCATTCCATCTGCCGGT
Source organism: Rhodospirillaceae bacterium (assembly GCA_018674495.1). Classification (GTDB taxonomy): domain Bacteria; phylum Pseudomonadota; class Alphaproteobacteria; order Rhodospirillales; family UBA2165. The sequence goes on from JABHAA010000141.1 coordinate 11,488, forward strand.
TAAGATCGCGGATGGTGAACTGGCCATCGACGATCAAGGAGCCATCGGGCTGTGGATTGAGGCCGGGAACGGCGATATCGTGCTCGTCGGAAATATCGCCGACAATTTCCTCCAAGATATCTTCCAGAGTGACGACGCCCATGAGGCTGCCATATTCATCAACCACCAGGGCGAAATGCTCGCGCCGGGTGCGGAAGGCGTCCAATTGGTCCAACAGGCGCGTGGTTTCCGGAACGAACCAGGGGGCCGTCGCCAGCGCCTCGAAATTCAGGGCCTCAATATCGCCTTCACGGTTGTTGAGGGCGCGCAAGATTTCCTTCACATGAACAACGCCGATCACGTTGTCGGTCTCGCCGCGCCAGAGCGGCAGACGGGTATGGGGGCTGGCCAGAATTTGATCGAGGATCACATCCGCCGGATCGTCGGCATTGACCGAAATCACGGTTTTGCGGTGGACCATGATCTCCTCGACCTCGACCTCGGCGAGATCGAGGACGCTGTGCAACATGGCGCGTTCGTTTTGCACTGCCTTGTCGTCGCCTTCGTGCAAGGCGATGGCGCCGCGCAATTCCTCGGTGGCCGCCACAAACGGCTCGTCCGGGTTGAGGCTCATGCCAAACAGGCCGAGGACGCCGCGGACAATGATCTGCGTCGCCCAGGTCAGCGGCGAGAACAGCCGCACCACCGGGCGCATGACCGGCGCAATGGCGAGGGCGAACCGGTCGGCGTTGTGCATGGCATAGGTCTTCGGCAGAATCTCCGAGAACATGACAATCAACAAGGTCATGAGGATGGTCGCATAGGCGATGCCGGCCTCGCCGAACAGTCCGATCAGAACGCTGGTGGCCAGCGCCGAGGCCAGAATATTGACCAGATTGTTGCCGATCAAAATGGCGCCCAGCAGCGGTCCCTTTCTTTCCTGCAAGCGATTGACCAGCGCGGCGCGCCGGTTGCCTTGGGTATCCAATTGATGCATCAGCGGCTTCGACGCTGCGGTTAGTGCAGTTTCCGAACCCGAAAAGAAGGCCGATAAAATGAGGAGGATGAGAATAGCGCCTGAAATCATCAACATGGATATCTACCGTTCGATTGCATCATGGGCTTAAGGGGTTTTGACAAAATGCTCCTGCGGTCGGCGGGCATTAAGCGCCGCCGCTGAGAATGGCGCGCACATCGCCGGGATCAACATCCTTGGCGATAAAAGCCTCGCCAATGGCGCGCGCCAATATGAATGTGATGGCGCCGCCCTCGGCCTTTTTATCGGCGGTCATATGTTCGAGCAATTGCTCCGCGTTCCAGGCAACGCCCTGGATGGTGGGGGGCTCTGTGGGCAGGTGCAAAGCTTCATAATGGGCGCGGACCCGGGCCGCATCTATGGCCGGGCAAAACCCTAAGCGCGCGGACAGATCGAACGCCATGACACAGCCGATGGCCACCGCTTCGCCGTGCAGCAACGCGCCCGAAAAGCCCGCCTGGGTTTCCAGCGCGTGGCCGAAGGTATGGCCAAGGTTCAATAGCGCGCGCCTGCCGCCTTCGCGCTCATCCTCGGCGACGATTGCGGCTTTGGCGCGGCAGCTATGAGCCACGGCGCGGCGCCGCGCATCGGCATCGCCTTTCAGCAGTGCGGCCCCGGCATCTTCCAGCCAGGCGAAAAAATCGGGATCGTCGATCAGCCCGTATTTTACGGTCTCCGCATAGCCGGCGCGCAGCTCGCCCGCCGGTAATGTGTCCAGCGTGTCCAGATCGGCGATCACCAGACGCGGCTGATAAAAGGCGCCGACCAGATTTTTGCCGTGCGCCGTATCGATGCCGGTCTTGCCGCCGACGGAGCTGTCGACCTGGGCTAGGAGCGTGGTCGGCACCTGGATAAAATCGACGCCGCGCAGGATCACCGAAGCGGCAAAGCCGGTCAGATCGCCGATGACGCCGCCGCCCAGCGCAATGAGCGTGGAGGAGCGCTCGATTCTCATGTCCAGCAAGGTGTTGAGCAGCTCTTCGAAATGATGGAAATCCTTGGTCTGCTCGCCGGCTGGGATAACGATGGCCGGGCATTCGATACCAGCATCGGTCAGGCTTTCTTGCAGGCGTTCCATGTAAAGTGGGCCTACGTTTTCGTCCGTGATTATGATAGCGTTCGGGCTTTTCAGCAGCGGTGCCGCCAGCGCCCCAGCCTGATCCAGAAGGCCGCCGCCCACATGGATATCGTAGCTGCGCGGGCCCAACGCCAGATGAATGATTTCGCTATCGCTCATATTATTGGCCTTGTTTTCGAAATGCGTCGAGCTTGTCCAGGGTGCGCTTCGTCGTTTGATCTGCATGCTCGGCGCCCACATCGATGATGATATCGGCTTTGCCGTAAATGGGATAGCGTTCCTCCATCAGCCGCGCCAGAATTTCCCGGGGATTACCATCCCGGAGTAGCGGGCGCGTGTTCTTGCGCTGGGTACGCTCGACCAGCGTATCTAAATCGGCGCGCAGCCAGATGGTGACGCCATGCTCCGCAATGGCGGTGCGCGTGTCGGCGTCCATGAACGAGCCACCGCCGGTGGCGATGACGGCGGGGGCGCCTTCTAAGATACGCTGGATGACCCGGCGCTCGCCCTTGCGAAATTCTTCCTCGCCGAAGCGGGCGAATATTTCCGGTATCGGGCAGCCGGCTGCCTTCACCACTTCTTCGTCGGTATCGACGAACGCCAGGCCCGTTGCGTCCGAAATACGGCGTCCGATACTGGTCTTGCCCGAACCCATTAGCCCGACAAGGACAACGAAACGCTTGTCCGGGCCGGGCTTGGTTGTTGGTGCGTTTTGAATCATTGTTGTTTTTTAATGTCTTGTCCGCCTCTTGGCGACATTGAAAGCGGTTTCCGTAGAGGATAGACTGCCAAATTATTGCCACGATTCGAAGATATCACATCTTTTTCAACAGGTGCCAATGGACTTAAGAGTGATACTATCGACGGTGCCAAGGAGAAGCCGGGCAACGAGCCTCCAGCATTTGTTGTGGCGTTGGTAACGAGAAGCAGTTTTTTTGGGATTATTGGAACCCAGCATTGATGAAAAGCCTGACCCGCCTTGCTGTCATTGTCGTCCTCGCCATTATCGCGGGCGCCGCAATGTTTTTGTCGACCTGGGATATCCCGGCGCCGGTGACGCCGGTCGAGAAAGTTCTATCCAATGACCGTTTCCCCAAATAGGCCAAAATTTCCGGGCCGCGCCGGCGCCGTGTTTCTGGCCCTGGCAGTATCGGTAAATTTAAGCGCCGCCGCCCTCGGCCAGGGGGTGACCACCAAACCGCTGCAACCGCCCGAAACGCAACCCCAGGCGCCCCTGGCGCCGGCGCCCGTGGTGCCGCCCAAGCCATTGCTGCCCGTCCAATCGTTGAGCCCGCCTACAGCGCCCACATCATTGGCACCGACGACAGCGCCGAAAAGCGAAGCGGGGGCCAAGGACGCCAAATCCAAGCCCGGATTGCTGCCGGTCAAGTTCGATGTGGAGGCGCTGGACGCCACCGACCGGGATTCCATCGGCACCCTCGATGATGTTGAGGGCGGCTTCGGCCTGGAAATGTGGGCCGGGACCCGGCGCTCGCTGGTGGAGAAGCTTCTGCCCGGCGTGCCGGCGCAATCGTCGTCGCGGATCATGCGCGGATTGCTGCGGCGTCTTTTGCTGAGCATCGCCAAGGCGCCGCTGGCAAATGTGCCCGGCCAGGCCGCCAGCAATGATGTCGCCAGCAATGAAAATGCTGAGGTGCAAACGCCTCCGACAAATATTCCCGTGCCCGGCCCGAAAAAAGGGCTCATCCATTTGCGTATCGAGCGCTTGGCGGCGATGGGCGATATCGGAGCCGTGGACGCATTGTTGAAAGTCGCGCCGGATCGGGAAAACGATCAGATTTTGCTGCGCAGCGAAGCCGATGTGTTGTTCTACGGCAACGACTATGCGCGCGTCTGCCCTCTGGTGGCCAGTCAGATCCGCCAGGTGGCGACAGTCTATTGGCGCAAAGCCTTCATCTTCTGCCAGGCCCTGGCCGGCGAACATGAACGCGCCTCACTCGGCGTCACCCTGCTGGAAGAACAGGGCGAGGACGATCCGGTGTTTTTCAACCTGATCGACGCCCTGGCTGGATTGGAAAAGCCGAAGATCGAAAGCATGGGCAATCCGCGCCCGTTGCATTTCGCCATGGCCCGCGCCGCCAAGGCGAAGCTGCCGGGCGATGTGATTTCGTCGAACCATCCGGCGGTGTTGAAGACGGTGGCGCGCACCCCCGGGCTGCACCCGGAGCTGCGCATCGACGCCGCCGAGCGGGCCGAAGCCATGGGCGCCCTAGAGACCCGCATCTTGCGCGATCTCTACACCAGCGTCACCTTTTCCCAGGAAGTTCTCGAAAACCCGCTAACCACGGCGGAAAGCGAACGCAGCCCGTTGAGCCGCGCACTTTTGTACCGCAAAGCATTGGTCGAAAGCATCCCGACGGCGAAGGCCGGCATCGTGTCCCAGGCGCTAATTTTGGCCCGCGACGGCGGCCGCTTCCAATCCACCGCTCGGGTTTATCTCGACGTCTTGCGCGAATTCAAGCCGTCCCGCGATCTGGTCTGGTTCGCCGCCGATGTGGTGCGTGCGCTGCTGGCGACGGGGGATCTGGAAACGGCGGCAAAGTGGCTGGATGTGGTGCGTACCTCCGCCATGTTCGATGAGAAATCGGCCAAGCTGCGCGATGAATTGTTTCCCCTGGCGCGGCTCGCCGGCGCCGTCTCCGACGACGATTGGGCGCCGGGGGGTTTGGGCGCCTGGCAAAACAGTCAGCGGCGCTCCGAAAACGGTGCTGTGGTGAACGAAGATCAGGTTCTGGTGCGCTCGGCGCTGCTTTTCAATCTGCTGGAAGCGCTCGGCGACGAGGTGCCGGACCAGCAATGGGAAGGCCTATTGAGCGGGCCGCCGCAGCGCACAACCGTGGTGCCGCGCCCGGTGTTCTGGCGCAACCTGCGCAACGCGGCGGTGCAACAACGCATCGGCGAGACCGTGTTGCTGGCCCTGACCGCCCTTGGCCAGGCCGGCCCGACCCAGGCCGATCCGACCTTGCTGCGCACCGTGATCGAAAGTTTGCGCAGCGTCGGGCTCGGCGATGAAGCCCGCGCTCTGGCCATCGAAGCCGCCGTCGCCGCAGGCATATAGGTGACTTCTAGGTGACTTCCGCCCGGCGCGCCCGCCCGGCCCCGCCCTTCTCCCGACATCTGGAGATGTTTTTGGAGATGATGGCCGCCGAGCGCGGCGCGTCGCCCCATACGCTGGACGCCTACCGGCGGGACCTGGCTGATTTCGCCGCCTTCGCGGGCCGGCGGGGGCGCGCCATCGAAGCCGCCGATGCTAAGAATATCCGCGACTATCTGGCCGGGCTTCGGGGCCGAGGGCGCCAGGCCGCGACGCAAGCCAGACGGCTTAGCGTGCTGCGCCAGTTTTTTGCGTTTCTGTTCGCCGAGGGCGTAAGGGACGATGACCCGGCGCAAGCCATCGATGCGCCCAAGCTGGGCCAGCCGTTACCCAAATATCTGGGCGAGGCGGAGGTGGAAGCGCTGATCGCCGCCGCCAGGCGCATCGACGGGGTGGAGGGATTGCGCATTACCGCGCTTATCGAAGTGCTCTACGCAACCGGCCTCAGGGTATCGGAATTGGCCGGATTGCCATTGTCGGCCATCTCCCGCGACGGGCAGATGCTGATGGTGCGCGGCAAGGGTGGCAAGGAGCGCATGGTGCCCTTGGGCGATCCGGCCCGCAGCGCCATCGGCAGCTACTTGGAGGTGCGCGGCGGATTTATCCCAGCGGGGAAAATTTCGGCCTTCCTGTTCCCGTCGAGCGCCAAGTCCGGGTATCTAACAAGGGTGAGCGTTGCGCGTAAATTAAAGGAATTGGCGGCAATGGCCGGCATCGATCCAGGCCGTGTCTCGCCGCATGTATTGCGCCATTCGTTCGCCAGCCATCTTTTGGCCCACGGCGTGGATCTGCGTTCGTTGCAGCAAATGCTCGGCCACGCCGATATCTCGACGACGCAGATCTATACTCACGTGCTCGAACAGCGACTCAAGAACCTGGTCGAGCAGAGCCATCCACTAGCTGGGCTATCGCTCAAATCTTCTCCTTGAACTCGGCGTCTTCGAACACGGTCATGCGCGGTGGCTCGCCGTCCATGCCGTATTCTTCCCAGCGCGCGACGACGTTTTCGTAAGCCGCTTTCGATAGCTTGGTGCGCGGCGAGAAATCCTTGATATGCTTGAAATCCATACAGGCGTTGATCAGGCATTTGGAGCCCCAGGGCCGTTCTTCCGGCGGGTTCAGGCTGGGATCCAAATAGGTCGACCAGGTTTCGCGCAAAATATCGATGGAGGCCGAGGGCCGGGCGCGCGTCGCCATCGCCCATAGAACCTGGCCGTTGTCGGTGGGATCGATATCGTCATCGACAACGATTATGAACTTGCCGAAATAGGCGCCGCCCATGCATTGCGCCGCCAAAGCCATGGTCTGCGGCGCATGGCCCGCATACATCTGCTTGATGGAAACAACGGTGATGCCCCAGCCGGCGGCTTCCGGGATCGACCAGACGCCTTGCACCCCGGGCACGCCCATGTTGTCCAGATCGTTCCAAATTTTGGAAGCCCGCACCGACGCCCAAAACAGGCCGCATTCGTTGGCCAGGCCGTCGGCCATCAGCGCGCAGGTCAGCGTCGGGTTATCCCGGTAGCGCACTTTTTCAATGCGCACATAGGGCGTTGTTGCCAGGGGCCGGCCGTAATAGCCGGTGAACTCGCCGAACGGGCCCTCGGCAAAGTTTTCGTCCGGATAGCAATGGCCCTCCAATATGATTTCGGCGCCGGCCGGTAGCGGCAGGCCGGTGACGTCGGAAATAAACACATCCATCGGCGCGCCGTTGATGCCGCCGTAGTAATCGAGCTCGCTTTCGGTTTTCGGAAAGCTGGACGCGCCGACCACGAACAAGGTCGGATCAATGCCGTAGCAAAGCGCCACCGGCATCGGCTTGCCCATGGCGAACCATTTTTCCCGGTCGAGCCCGGCATCCTTGCCCGGCGAGGTGTAGAGCCCGATCTGGTCACGGGTTTTGATCATCTGGCGGTAGGTGCCCACATTGATGCGCCCGAGTTCCGGATCCTTGGTGATCACCGCCGTGCCGGTGCCGAGATATTTGCCGCCGTCTAGCGGCCACATGCGCGGCGCCGGAAATTTGGTGATGTCGATATCGTCGCCGGTCTCCACGTTCTGGTTGACCAAAAGCCCCTCGCCGGAGATCTCGTTGGGCGGTTTTTTCTGTTGCATCTTTTCTTTGAGGACTTTAACCGCATCCAAGGCGTGCTGCATGGGCTCTTCGCCGATGGCCAGACAGAACCGGTCGAGGGACGAGCCGATCATGTTGTAGACCGCCTTGTGGCCGGGGTGGCCTTTGATGTTTTCGAACAACAACGCCGGGCCGCCTTCTTCCTGGCCGACCATATAGGTCAGGGTCGAGGTTTCCAGGTCCGGGTCCACCTCGGCGGTGATGCGTTTTAACTGGCCGAGGGCTTCCACCCTTTCCAGCCAGGCGTCCAGGTCACTGTGATTGGAAAGGGGAGAAGGTACGTCTGCCATGTGGATGATCCCTTGAGTTTGCTGCGGCGTTTGGAAAGCTCATCCGCCAGCATATTGAATTGGCGGGCCCGATGGTAGCCCGCTTTTCGCCGCGCCCGCCCAATTTTCCGGTTAACGCAATCTTCACCGAAACCGTTCAATAACAATTGAATCCAGTTACGCGGGTGTTATGTTAACGATCTTCGCGAATGGGGCGATCACATGTCGGACGATAATATCGTCAATCTGGACTTCGATAAGGTGCCGGACGGTCAGCAGGCCATGGGCGGGCTGGTGCTTGGCAATCTGACTGGCGAGGATTGGCATAGCCTGTTCAATCTCGGACAACGGCTCGAATTTATGCAAGATGATGTGATCCTGGAACAGAATCAGGTGAACGATTCCCTCTATTTCATCACCGATGGCCGGGTGCGCATCGAACGCGCCGAAAATGGCGAGACCACTCAGCTGGCCGAAATTGGCGTCGCGTCCATCTTCGGCGAAATGTCGTTTTTGGAGAAATCCAAAATCAGCGCCAGCGTTATCGCCGACGGCCACGTGGTGGTGCTGAAAATCTTTGGGGTTGGTCTGGATAACCTGATCGCCGAAGACGTGGAATTCGGGCAGCGGTTTTATCGTTCCATCGCGGTGACCCTGTCCAGGCGCCTGCGCACCACCAACAACCTCGTATAACCATAAATTTCGCGCCCTTGAAGCGGCAGGGATCGGTGTGTATTGCCGTGCCCGGAATATGGCATTTGATGATTGCGCGTGTTTTCGGCTATAGTGGGTCCAATAAAAATATTTATTCACAACATGGGAACTTCACAATGTACAAAACATCCATTGCCCTCGCGGGCACGCTGTTCGGCGCGGCGCTGATTGCCGGCCATTCCTCACCCACATTGGCGCAAAGCATCAAGGCTGAAACCGCCGGCCCCGGCTGCCCGCACACGGTGATGATCCTCAGCGCCAAATACGCGTCGCGCGCCGGCGTCAATATTCAGGTCAACGAAGGCAAAACCCTGACCAAATCGGCGATGCTGGTGGCGCAGAAGAAAATCGATATCGCGTCCTTCGTGCCGGCGCCCTACGTGTTCATGAAAAAGGGCGTGGCCATGTACAAAAAGTTGGGCAAAAAGCGCTCCTCGGCGATGGCTGCCAACCTGCGCGGCATGTACGGATACGAATGCGGTTTTTATCATCCCATCGTCTGGGACAAGTCACCGATAAAGAAATGGAGTGATCTTAAGGGTAAGAAAGTCTTCACAGGTCCGCCGTCCGGCGCCGCCGCGGTGATGTCTGAAAGCTTCATTCGCGCCATGACCGGGTTTGAGCCGAACAAAGAATATACCGCCGTCCGCCTCAATTGGGGTTCCGGCCAGCAAGCCATGCGCGATGGCCAGTTGGACGCCTATGTGCGCCCAATGACTGTGCCGTCGGCGATGATGGAAGAATTGGTCGGCATCCGGCCCGTTCGTCTGCTGGAAGTTACCAAAGCGGATACAGCTAAAAGCGGGTTCAAAAAAATGGTCGGCGTACCTGGGCGTGGTGTCGGTAAATTGCCCGCCAACACCTATAAAGGCATCGTCAATAACCGGACGGATCAAATTCTGCCATCCTTCGGTTTGACACAAATAGCGGGTGCCCATGTCCCCGACGATGTGATTTACAAGATCACCAAGGGATATTTCGACAATATCGCCGAAATTCACAAAGCCAATCCGTGGCTGGCGAATATGAGCCGGAAAAATCCCTTCTCAGTCTTGAACGTGCCGCTGCATCCCGGCGCCTACAAATACTTTAAGGAAATTGGCGTCAAGGTTCCCAAGCGCCTGATGCCGCCGGCGTAAATTCTCCGGCGTCCAATACAATTACCGGCGTCCGCCACGGCCAATACGTGGCGGGCGCCGTTATTCCTTTTCTAAATAATCCGTGGCGGCTTCAAGCATGAACACAACGACCGCAGCGGCGGCCAAATACCTTCAGATCGGCGCAATGCTGGCAACGGTCCTGGGTCTGGCAATGGCCATAACCGCAATGGCCAATTCCATGCCTAGCGTCTGGATCATTCCGAAATTCGGTCCGTTCAAAGCCGAATTTTTGCGCGGCGGAATGCTGTCGGCGGCGGTTACGGTGGTGCTACTGGCCAGGGGATTTACCCGCCTGGCTATCGAAAAAGAAGATGCCGCCTGGCGGCGCTGGCTGTTCGTCGACGCCGCAATTCTGGCCGGTATCTATTATGTGTCCTGGCAGTTCTCTTTTGTCACCATCGAAATTCAAGACTCTCTATTCTTTTTCGAAGAATCCCATGCCTGGATCACGCTCCTTGGTATCGGGCTGCTGATCATCCTTTGCTGGCGGGTTTGGGGGGCGCCTTTGGCGGTGTTCGGCCTCGTCCTGGTTGGTTACTATTTCTTTGGCCAATACATGCCGTCGATCTTTAAAGTCATCCCCATGTCCTTCGTGGACAATTTTTCGGAAGACATCTGGTTCAACCTCAATAAGGGCGTTTTGGGCCAAGTGTTTGAGATTGTGGTGTTCACGGTCTTTCCGTTCATAATCTTTGGCGCCATGCTGGAGGCGACCGGCGTCGGCGGCTCGCTGATCCGGTTTGCCTTTATTGTCACCCGCAACACACGCGGCGGCCCGGCGCATGCGGCGGTGCTGGCATCGTCTTTGTTCGGCACAATGTCCGGCGTGCCGGTGGCCAACGTGGTTGGCACCGGGGTGATGACCATTCCGCTGATCAAGAAGCGCGGCTTTACCCCCACCTTCGCCGGTGCCATCGAAGCGACCGCTTCCACCGGCGGGCAAATCATGCCGCCGATCATGGGTGCTGCGGCGCTGATCATGGCCGATATCATCCAGGTGTCGTATCTGGTCATTATCACGGCGGCGCTGATCCCGGCGCTGCTGTATTATCTCAGCCTATTTTTTACCGTGACGTTTGAATCCCGGCGGCTGGATATCGATACCAGCACCGGCGCCGGAGATTTGGCCTTCGACAAGCACGATATCGTCAATCTGGTCATTCTGGCCGGCGCCATTACGGTCATTATCTCGACATTATTGTTTGGACTTTCGGCTGCAGCGGCGGGTGTTTTTGTGGTTCTTTATCTGGTCCCGGCCAGCTTCTTTTCCACCGCAATTCGCCGCAATCCGGCCAAAATATTGCAGGGCTTCGCCAAGGGCGGCATTCAGTTTTCCGAATTGCTGATGGCTATTGGCGTGGTCGGCATTGTCCTATCGGTCTTGAACTCAACCGGGTTGCCGTTGCGCCTGGCCAATTCGGTCGAGGTTCTGATGGAGCATTCCCTGTTCATCGCCCTGGTGGTGGCTGGGGTGACGGCGATCATCTTCGGCATGGGCATGCCCACATTGCCGGCATACCTGACCATCATTCTGATTCTTGGGCCCACCATGCTGAATTTGGGGCTCGATATTCTGGTCGCGCATATGTTTGTTTTCTATTTCGGCGTGTCCTCGTCAATCACGCCGCCGGTGGCGATCGCCGCCTACGCCGGCGCTTCGATCGCCGGGTCGGGGCCCATGCGCACCGGTTTCATGGCCATCCGTATCGGCGCGGCGATCATCCTGGTGCCCTTCATCTTCGCTTATAATCCGGAACTTCTGTTGGTCGAAGAGGCCGGCGGGTTTGAGACCTTCTCGCTGATCTCGATCCTGGCGCGCACCGTGGTCGCCATCTGGCTGATGACCAGCGCGTTCTCCCGGTACGACGCTACCCAATTGAGTATTTTGGAGATGGCGATAAGGTTTGCGCTGGTGGTGGTGGTTCTGATGCCCGACCCGGCCATCCATTGGGCCGGCTTTGCCGCCGGCTTGGCGCTAATCGGCTACAACAATCTGGTGGTTGGGCGAAGGCAGGCAGTGGATACGGGCTAGGCAAAAAAAAACGCGGCCCGGCGTAAGAGCCGGACCGCGGCAACTACCTCAAGACGCGTTACGCTGCGAGCTTATTGGTTTCGCTTACGGATTTGTTTCCACCCCGATCCGCTTTTTCACGCACTATCGACATGACTTGGGATTCTTCTGACGATGATCCTTGGGTCAGGTCGAGATATAATTTTTGTTTTTGTAGAATAAACGTAACTGCCTGGGTCATTGACACAAACCTTTCGGGCTTGGTCCCTGGGGGAACCTGGGGGTGCTTGCGGTTGGGGAGCCGCCTGTCACTGAGGGCACCTTAACGGGCAAAGGTTACGATTCCCTGAATCAACAAAAAAATTACCGTTTGGGCAGCCCCATGTTCTCCCAATCCTGCTCGGCACAGGTCCTAAAACCGCCGAACACGTCGCGCCGTTCGTGGGTGAAATAGTTGCGGTACATGTTGGTGACCATGCGCCCGCGTGTCGCCCAGGCGCCGCCGCGTAGCACTTTGCGGGTGCCGAATACGGGCTCGGAATATTCCTGATAAGCGTCTGCTTTGAAGCCCGGATAGGGATCGAACTGGCTGGATGTCCACTCCCACACATTGCCGAGCATTTGCCGGCAGCCCCAGGCGCTGTCGCCTTCTGGATAAGCGCCCACATCGGCGGTGCCGAGCCCGCGCGCGTCGAGATTGGCGCGGCTGTCTGTCTCCGGCGCATCGCCCCAGGGGTAGCGCCGCTTGGTCGGCGCGATGCCGCCATTGCCGTCCGGTTCGCCGGCTGCGGCCACTTCCCATTCCAATTCCGTCGGCAGCCGCCGTCCCGCCCATTTGCAAAAGGCATGCGCCTCGTACCAATTGACGTGGATCACCGGCTTGTGCGGCGGCAAATCAATGAGCTGGTCGAAATCGCGCAGCTTCCAATTGTTCTGCCCGTCGGCGACCCAATAGATCGGATGCTCGGCCTCCGCCTCCATCTTCCAGCCCCAGCCCACATCCCGCCAGAGATCGCGGCGCTGATAGCCGTCGTCGGCGACAAACGCAGCAAACTCGGCGTTGGTCACCGGGGCGCGGGCGATCTGGAAGGGATAAACGGTCTGCACATGGCTCCATTTTTCGTTGTCGAACAGGAACGGCTCGGTACCGTCGGAGCCAAGCCGGAAGGTGCCGCCGGGTATCTCCACATCGCCTGGTAAGGGCCCGCCGTCCAGGCGCACGGCGTCGAAATCGGCGGCGACGGCCAGATCGGGCTTCGGATATTCCAGGGTCTGGCGGGTATAGGTATAGGCCTCGGTATGCATGTCCTCGTGGAAGGCGGCGAACTGGTAGATGAAGCTGTCCTGTTCCGACGCCTGATCATTGGCATTGCCGGGCAGCCGTTCGGCCAGCCGGTCTTCTACGTCCTGCATATATTGCAGGCAGCGCCTGCGGTCCAACAAAGGCAGGTCCCAGCGGATGCCGTGGATGACGGCGATGGAATCATACAGATCGTCGCCATTGTTCAAAAGCGGCCGTTCGCCATAGAGCATGCGCAGGATGAATTGCTCATAAAACCAGGCCACATGACCCACTTCCCACAACAGGGGATTTACGATACCCAGCCGGGGGCCGATAATCTGCTCGTCGTCGAGGGAGTTAAACAGCTCCAACGAACGTGCGCGTCCGAGCTTCAAGCTATCGATCAAATATTGGTTGCTGACGATTTCGGTCATGGCGGATAGGGTGTCCAGGCATATGGGTTTCGGGTTCTAGCTATGAAGATTATTCAAATTACGCCCGCTGGCAAGCAGTCCAAATCGGGAAACCGGGTGACCGCTGACCGCTGGGCGCGCTTGCTTCGCAATCTTGGCCACCAAGTAGAGACCCATGTGAATTATGATGGCCAGCCCGCCGACGCTATGATCGCCCTGCATGCTTGGCGCTCACACGATGCGATCATGGAATTCAAGGCCCAAAACCCCAAAAATCCGCTGATCCTGGCGCTCACCGGCACCGACATTAATGAATTTATCCACAGCCACCCGGATCCGACCCTCCAATCCATCGAGGCGGCGGATGCTTTGGTCTGCCTGCACGATCTGGTGCCGGGCCTGGTGCCCAGGGCCCATCGCAGAAAATTGACCGTGATTTACCAATCGGCGCCGCCCCTATCGACACCCCGGCAGCCATCGAAGCGCCATTTCGATATCTGTGTCATCGGCCATTTGCGGCAAGAAAAAGATCCATTCCGCACTGCCGAAGCGGTACGGGATTTGCCCAGCCGGTCGCGCATCCGGGTGATCCATCTGGGCCGCGCCCACGATGAAAGCTGGGCCAAGCAAGCGCGTGCCGAAATGAAAATCAATCCTCGTTATGTCTGGAAGGGCGAGGTGCCCAAATGGCAGGTGCGCCGCGAATTCGCCAAATCCCAATTGATGGTCATCTCGTCCCGCAACGAGGGCGGCGCCAATGTGGTCTCAGAAGCCCTGGTCGCCGGCGTGCCGGTGATCGCGTCCGACATCACCGGCAATGTGGGGCTTCTAGGCAAGGATTATGCTGGCATTTATCCGCTGGAAGACGCGGGTACCTTGCAGGCGTTGCTGCTGCGGTGCGAGACCGAGCCGGCGTTTTTGAAACGCCTCGCCCAACAGGGCCGCGCTCTGGCGCCCAACTTCACGCCGGAAGAAGAGCAGCGGCGTTGGGGGAAAGTGATCGCGGAATTTGGGGGATGAAGAGGAGCACTAGCTCTCCTCGAGCCCACCCTTGACCAAGCCCTCCATAAAAAACCCCTCGTCGTCACCCTGGAGCGCAAAAAAGGTCTCCCTCAAATAGGCGTAGGTGAATTCAGGACGTATGCGGTGCATTTCTTCCAGGGCAATTTGCGCCTCTTCCAACTTGCCTGCATGCCCCAGAGCACAGACCAAAAACGCGGTGGCAAATCGTGGCCTATCAGAATGCATCGCCCGGCGGGCATATTCTGCTGCGCCCGTAAAGTCCCGCAGCATCAAAAGCGTTAGCGCCTTACCAGCATAGGCTATTTCAATTAATTCGTCTCGCGGACTGATTTTTATCGCTAAATCAAATTGCGCGATGGCTTCTTCGTAACGGCCCGTCCGCGAAAGCGCCCGGCCGAGCATTGATGTGCAATGGCTGAGGTTCGGATTAAGGCGAAGTGCCTGCTCAAATGCCTCAATCGCTACATCTTCACGCTCCACCACAAACTGACACCACCCCATCGCAAAATGAGCGATCGGTTCCTGGCTGTCCAATTCAATGGCCCGCTGCGCAGCCGCAAAGGCTATTTCCTTTGGAAAAATGCCGAACCCGAATGCCATTTGGCGGGCATAATTTAAGCTGAGCCAGGCATGGCCTAGTGCGAACCTGGGGTCAAATTCCATGGTTCTTTTGAAGAGCTTTTCGGCTTCATGAAACGATGCGGCCTGACTGTCGTTGTAAAATGAAATTCCTTTCTGCAACGCCGTCCATGCATCCAGGTTTTCCGGCGCCTGTGCGCGCGCACGGGATCCTTCGGCACGATCAACTTCCGTACTGACTTCGCGGGTGACGGCCTCGGTAATCTCGTCCTGGATATCGAAGATGTCTTCCAGCTCCCGGTCATACCGGTCCGCCCAAAGATGCTGGCCGGTCTCCCCATCTATAAGTTGAGCCGTGATGCGGACACGGTTGCCGGCCGTTCGTACGCTGCCTTCCAACACATAGCGGACGGCCAGTTCCTTGGCGACATCCTGTATGTTCACCGGCTGGTTCTTATAGGTGAAAGTGGTATTCCTGGCGATCACCAGAAGATGGCGGAGACGCGATAGCGAGGTGATGATGTCTTCCGCCATGCCATCGGAGAAATATTCCTGTTCAGGATCACCGGATAGATTGTCGAAAGGCAGGACGGCAATGGAAGGTTTGCTGGCAGCAACCGCAATCGGCGAGCTGGCATCCGCTGCCACTTCAAAGCCAACCGCGTAGGCCTGCACCGGGTCCGAGACGTTCTTCACCTCTTGCGCGCCCATATCATCATATTGGGCTTCGATGCGATTTTTCACCTGCTCATGGACGCTGCCGGAAATGATGATCCCGTTAGGTTTAGCCAAACCCTCTAGCCGCGCCGCCACATTGACGCCTTCGCCGTGGATATCTTCGCCGTCATCGACAATGTCGCCCAGATTGACGCCCATGCGAAAATCCAGGCTACTGGATGCCAGCCCGATTTGCATGGCAATGGCGCAATTGACCGCATCCTGCACGGTAGGAAATTCGACCAAAAACCCGTCGCCTGTCAGCTTGACGATGTTGCCGGAGTGGTCAGCAACTCTTGGTTTGATCACCTCTTCCCGCGCAGCCTGCCAGGCGGCTACCGTACCATCGGTATCCTCCTCCATCAGCCGGGTATAGCCAGCCACATCGGCAGCCAATATGGCCGCTAATCTGCGCTGGACGGAATAATCTGCCATGTGCGTCCCCGAGGGCGTTCTTAATTGGCGGCTATTCTAGGGAAACTTGCTCCCATGGCAATCGAATTGGCTGCGGGGGCGGGCTAAATTCCAACCGCCGGGCTCAAAAGGTCTCGGCGAAAAAGTCGCGCATCATGCGGTAGGATTTCTGGCACAACGCCTTGTCATAGAGCTGCCCGCCCGCAGGGTTATTGGCGCCCTCGACGCAGAACGAATGCATCGCGTGGCCGAACATGGTCACCTGCCAGTCGACCTCGGCTTCGCTAAGCTCGGCCTCCAGCGCCGCGATCTGCGCCGCCGGGGTCACCGGGTCATTGGAGCCGTGCAGCGCCAGCACGCGCCCCTTGA
>JABHAA010000157.1 GCA_018674495.1 Rhodospirillaceae bacterium
CATCCACAACAATCTCCAGGATGACCGCATCTCGGTCGAAGACATCTTCTGGGGGGCGGCGCCGTTTGCGGTGACCATGGTGATCGTGCTGGTGCTGGTGGCCCTGGTGCCACAGTTGGCGACCCTGCTGCTTTAAATGCAGGGCCGAGGCGAGGCCGCCCGATTTCTTCTCCCTTGATAATCTCCAATTCCCCTGTAAAACCGCCGGTGGAAGGGAAGCATGCCCGGTGGTGTGGCTGGTCTTCAAAACCAGTGAAGGCCGTAAGACGGTCTTAGTGGGTTCGACTCCCACTCTCTTCCGCCAATTCTTTTCAACCAGCCCAAGGAGCCTGCCCATGACCGACCAGATATTGACCGAAGTGATAGACGGTGTTGGCTGGCTGACCTTCAACAATCCGAAAAAACACAACGCCATTTCTCTCGATATGTCCATGCGCGGTGCCGAGGTGATGACCGAATTTGCCACTGACGAAAATGTCCGCGCCATCGTGCTCAAGGGCGCCGGTGGGCGGGCGTTCGTCTCCGGCGCCGATATTTCGGAATTCGATAAGCGCCGATCCAATGCCGATAGTGGCGATGAATATGAGCGCTCGTCCACCGGCATGTTCGAAAATATACGCGAGAACCCAAAGCCGACCATTGCGATGATCGAAGGCTATTGCATGGGCGGCGGCGTTGCTATCGCCTGCGCCTGCGATATCCGCATCTGTTCGCCCGACGCCATTTTTGCCATTCCCGCCGCGCGGCTCGGTATCGGCTATCGGGCTAGTTTCACTCGCTGGGTGCTGGAAGCTGTGGGGCCGTCGATGACCAAGGAAATTCTGTATACGGCTCGGCGCTATTCCAGCTCCGAAGCGGTCGCTATGGGTCTTGCCACCCGGGTCATCGAAAAGACCGTGCTCGAAGACTATGTGCGCGACTATGCCGCCACCATCGCCGGTAACGCGCCGCTATCGGTGCGCGCCGCCAAGGGCATGGTAGCCGAGGTGGTGAAAACCCCCGGCGAATGGGATCAGGAGGTATGCAAAGAGCTGGTGCGCGCCTGCGCCGACAGCGCCGACTTCAAGGAAGGCCGCACCGCCTTCATGGAAAAACGCCTGCCGGAATTCAAGGGGGAGTGATTACCTTTCCCTGAGGGCTTCGCCGCGAGCCGACAGGAATGGATCGAGCATATATTCCAACACCGTTCGCTCGCCGGTGTGGATCGAGGTGGAGACTTCCATCCCCGGAAACAAATCATAGCGCACGGCGCCGCGCAGGAAATGATTGCGATTGGTTGCGATGCGCACCCGATAAAACGGGCGGCCATCTTCTCCGGTCAAGGTGTCGGGGCTGACCGCCACCACCTCGCCGGTGAGGTTGTCGAAACGCATGGCGTCGGTCGCGGTTAGGCGCACGGTGGCTTCCTGGCCGGCGCGGACGAAGCCGATATCCTGGGTTGCCAGCCGCGCCTCAATGATCAGTCGGTCGCCGCCGGGAACGATATCCAGAACCACATCGCCCGGTTTGACAACGCCGCCGACGGTCACCACGTGCAGGGTTTTGACGACGCCATCGACGGGCGCCCGCAAAACGGTGCGCCTCAGGCTATCTTCGAACTTGGCGAGGCGCGGTGTGAATTCGGCCAATTGGCGCCGCGCCGCGTCCAAATCCTTGGCCGCCTCTTCGGAAAATTTGGAGCCGATGCCTGCCAGATCAGACTCGGCTTCAATTTGTGCCGATTTGGCGCGCTCGGCTGCAACCTTGTCCTGGGCGATGGCGCCTTGGAGGCGGGTGGTTTCCTTCAACAGCTCGATATGTTTGTAGCGGTTGGTGAGAGCGTCTTTCAAAAGACTTTCGGAAATTTTTACCTGTTCGCGCAAAAGTTTGAGCATTACTGCCGATGCGCCAATACGCGCGGATATCTCGCGGGCGTCCTGGCGGCGTTGGTTGATGATGGCGCGCTGGCCGGTGCGTGCATCTTCTAGGCGCGCCCGGCGCTTGCCGAACAGCTGCATGGCGTCACGTACCAGATCGGGGCGTGTGGCGGCGGTGGCGGCATCGAATGCGGGCCGGGCAGCTCCTTGCTGTTCGGCGGTCAGGCGCGCGATCTCGATACGAAGGCCGGCGATGCGGGTGCGCAGCTCGTCAACATCGGCGCCGCTGGCTGTCGATTCGAGTACGATCAGCGCTTGTCCAGTTTTGACCTGTTCGCCTTCGGTTATGCGAATTGCGCGCACGATGCCGCCTTCCAGATGCTGGATCGATTTGATCTGGCTGGAGGGAACCACTTCACCCTCGGCGACGCTGACCACCGCGAGGTTGCCCGACCAGGCCCAATAGCCGGCGCCCGCGATGAGGGCCAGAAACAGGATCAGAAACAGGTGGCTGGCGAAAGAGACGCCGTCTTTGAGCTTTGGTAATCCGGTATCGATGTTCATCCCGCTGCCTCCGTTTCATCGGCGTCCAGCGCGGCTGTTACTGCCTTGGGGACGGTGACCAGGCGGGGCTGCGGCTTGTGATTGAGATCGATCACGATCTCGGCCTGATTGATAACTTCGGGATCGTGGGAGAGGGCGATGATGGTGCGCCCGGCCCGGTGCAATTCGCCCAGTATGGTGGCGATGGTTTCACGGCCCTTGGCATCCAGCCCCTCAATCGGCTCGTCCAATACAACCAGTCTGCCGTCCGCCGTCAGGGCGCGCGCCAGGGCAAGGCGGCGGCGAACGCCGAGGGCTAGATTGCGTCCGTTGGAAACAATCGGCGTATCAAAACCGGCCGGCGTCTCATCAAGGAACGGGCGCAGCCCGGCGGCGTCAATCACCCGGTTAAGCCCGGCCTCGTCGATATCGGAATTAAGCTGGCTGAGGTTTTCGCCAATGGTGGCGTTCAAAAAGCCAGGCTCTTGCGGCAGGTAAATGACTTGGGAGCGCCACCAGGCAGGATTCACCTGGCGCAAATCCAATCCGTCTGCGAGGATCTGGCCCCTGGACGGTTCCAACAATCCCATGATCAGGCGCGCCAGGGTTGATTTGCCGGTGCCGTTGGCGCCGGTTACAACGCATACCGCACCGGCTGGGATGCTGATCGAAAGTGATTCGAACAATGGCCCGGTGGCGCCGTCATAGACAAATCCGAGATCGCGGAACTCCAGGGTGCCTTCATATTTGCGCTTGGCCGAGCCGGTATCGGCTTCCCGGGGCATCTTCATGAAGTCGCGCAATTGCTGCGCCGCCTGTTTGGCTTTCTGGAAGCTTTCGCCGACCTGGACAAAGCGAGTAACCGGCTGCAATGCACGCGCTGACAAGATATTGGCGCCGATCAGTACGCCCACATCCATATTGCCGCCAACCACCATGATCGCGCCGGTGGCCATGATGGCGACACTCATTAGTGCAACGGTCGTGGTGGTGAACGATGCCATCAGACCCTGACGGCCGGTGATGGCCCTGGAAATATCATGGATGATGCGCGCCTGCATGTGCCAGGCTTTCAGCAAAAATGCGCCGCCGTTGAAGGCGCGCAAGGTGTCTTTTTCGCCGATGGCGCTACCAACTAGCAAATTGGATTTGCGCGTCTCTTCGATCAGCTTTTTGTTATTGCCGCGGATAGTAAGCATGACCGCGAGCCCGGCGAAAAAAGCGATGCCGATAAACGCCGCCGCGATGATTGCCAGCGCCGGCGATAGAACCGCCAGCACGCCCAGGAACATTATCGCAAAGGGCAGGTCGAGGACGGCGGCCACGTTAGTGGCGCTATAGGCGGCTCGGATGGCATCTAGCCCGCTCATGAATTCCCGCTGTTGGCCTGGGGCTAAGCGGTCGAGGGCGCCCGATTTGGCGCTGATCAACACGCCGAAGCCGGATACCGACAGCTTGTCGTCCTGGCTGGCGGAAACGCCGCGGGCCAATTTGTGCCGGATCTGGCGGAACCCGAACTCTAGGGCGATTGCAATTAGGACGCCTGTGGTCAGGGTCAGCAATGTGGCATCGACGCCGTGCGCCACATAACGGTTCAGAACCTGGATCACGAACAATGGCGGCGCCAACGCCAACAGGTTGGCAAGCAACGAGGCGGCGACCAGCTCCGTGGTCAGGCCGGGCCGGATGGCGAGGCGGCGTAAAAACTCTAGCATCGGAAATGTCTAACCGGTTGCGCGAATTGGTGTGGCAGCGGGGCTGATATTTCTCATGCGAAGTTGGCCGCCGCCAGGGTCGTGATATCGGTGTTATCGACGGTGCCAACATCGACAAATTCGCCGCTGTCGACGATGCCGTCGGCGCTAGTGTCGTCCCAGTGCCAGAGGCTGATATCGTTGGCGGCGGTCGAATCATCAATAACGAACATGAGTTTATCACCGGCACTTAGCGAGCCGGTCATCGCGGTACCGCTGGTGCCCAGGAACGTCAGGAAGTTTGTAACCTGGGATGAAAATGCGGCGGTCGAATCGACACCGGTGTAAAAGGCATCGTCGAAGATCACTACGCTGGTGCCGCTGGTGAGCGCGGCGTCGCTGGTCAAGACTTCGGCGGCGGTTGTGGTCGAAGTGCTGGCACCTGCGCCATTGAGGCCGAGGCCGTCCACATCCAGAACATCGCCGGCGGCACCGGCATTGAAGCCGGTTATGGTATCGGTGCCGTTCGACGCGATGGCCGAAAATTCAACCGTGTGTGTGCCGGAACCCGAAAGGTTCAATATGTCATTGCCGGCATTGCCGATCAGCGTGACATTGGCGGTTCCGCTGGTGGTGATGGTATCGGCGCCGGAGCCGCCATTGACCGTTTCGGTGTTTTGCACGGTTGCACTGTTGCCGCTGGCGGCCAGTGTGATGCTGTCGGTGCCGGCGCCCATATCGAAGGTGGTCCCGGAAACGGTCCCCTCCAGGGTCAAGGTATCAGCGGAACTAGTGCCCGATACGGTTTCTACGTTGCTGATGGTGCCGGTATTGGTGCCGGAATTCAATTGCAGGGTATCTGAGCCGCCGGCCAGATCGATGCTATAGCCGGTCGCCAGATTGGAATTCATGGTGATGGCATCGTTGCCGGTACCCCCGGTGACGGTCTCGACACCATAGACTTCCGCCGTGACGCCGCTAGCATCCAGGGTCAAGGTGTCGGCGCCGGTTCCGCCGAATACCGTGGCGGTGCCGGCAACGGTGATGCCGTCGTCACCGGAGCCGGCAAAAATCAAATCGCCGTCGGTGCCGCCGCCGCCATCAATGGTGTCGTTATCCGCGCCTCCGAAGATGATGTCGCCCGATGCTGTGCCGGTAATCGTGTCGGCGCCCGCGCCGGCAAAGATGATACTGCCGAGGACATCCGAGCCGACGGTATGGCTGAGCGAGCCATAGGTCATCGGCGAGGAGCCAATCACGGTGCTGGTGGCTAAGGTGATGGTATCGGCGCCGCTCGAACCGGCGGCGATATATCCGTAACCAGTGTCGGTGTCGCCAAAGGCAAGGCGGACGCCGGTCAGGGCAGAGTTAAATTCGGCGCCGTTTCCGCTGGCATCGGAAAGGCTGCCATCGCCGATACCGGCGTAGAGTTGTTCGACGCTGGAGAGGGTGATGTCGCCGCTGACCGAACCATCGGTGTTGGAATAGTCGGCCCGCAGGTTAGTGACGTCGAATACGATCAGGATATTGTCGAGGCTTTGGAAGTTGATTTCGTCGGTGCCGGCGCCGCCGCTGACCGTGTCGGAACCGCCAAGGGTTGAGCCTTGAACCATGGAAAATTGGGTGTTGCCATCGCCGCCGGCGAGCGCGTCATTGCCAGTGGTGGCAGTCAAAATTTCGGTGAATGCGGTTGTGGTGTTGGGCTCAGAGCTGTTCGGATCATCGCTGCTGAGATTTATGATCGTGGGCTCATCATATTCATAGCTCGCCTGATAGTAATCGTAGGTTGGCTCCGGGTCGGAGTTCAAACTAAAACTGGTGTTGATTGCGTAATCAACTGAACCGCCGTTGTAGGGCTGATAATCGCCGCCTTCCGATCCGGTAACCGGCTCGCCGCCCGAAGTCGGCTCGCTGGATCCATCTTCGGCCGATTGCCCATCTCCGTCGGTCTCGGAGCCCGGCTCCTGATTATCTGCGTTGCCATCTATGTTAGATGCCAGTTGTTCGGTATCGCCATCGCCGGTCGGATCGGTGTTGAAGCCGTCGGCTAGGGTATCGGGGACTTCGGCACCCGCCGCCTCGGCGGCCAGGGCCATGGCTTGCTCTGGGGAGAAACCGTCGGCAATGGCCTGGCTATAGGCTTGTTTGGCGGCGTCGATGGCTTGTTGCGCCTGGGCCTCGGAAACGCCTTCGGAGGTCATACCTTCCATGGCTTGTTGTGCCGCCGCATCGAAGGCTTCTTGGACTGTTGCGCCGCCCGCAATGGCTTCCTGGAAGGCCGCTTCGGGGGCGCCTTGTTCGCCATTTTCGGCAAGCTGCTCGCCGGGCTCGCCATCCAATCCGGCTTCGCCTTCGGGGCCTTGTCCGTCGGCAAAATCTACGTCGGAATCTTCCGGCGGCTGTGCGTCGATCTCGCCTTCTTCGCCTTCGCCTTCAAGATTTTCGCCTTCACCCTCAGGCGGCACTTCGCCTTCAGCCAATTCCTCGCCCTCGCCTTCAAGGTTTTCACCTTCGCCTTCTGGGTTCTCGCCCTCGCCCTCAGGCAGAACGTCGCCTTCGGCGGCGGCTTCTTCGCCATCGACCGGGGCTTCTTCGGGCGCGTTGTCCTGCTGCGGAGCCGGTTTCGCCGGCAGGGAATTCAGGGCCTTCGAGTATTGCTTTTGAATTTGTGCGACCGGGACGATGATCGGCTTCGGCGGCGCCTGGAAGGCGCTGGCCAGGCTGGTGGTGGCTCCGGCCTGATTGAGGACGATCGTGCCGGCGCTGTTGGAGACCGCAATCTCGCCGATCGAGCCGTCCGCGTCGGGCAGCAGCGATATGGTGTTTTCCTGGCCCTCGGCGGCTGCCACGCCGGCAATCTTGGTGCCGCGAATGCCGATGTTGGCAACTGGCGTACGCAAGACCATGGCGTCGGGGCCGACCTTGGCGATCTGGCCCGAGACGAAGGAGAAGACGCCCTGGACCACCGAGATAGTGGCGTTTCCGGTTTCGGTGGCAGGATCGTAAGCGATCTCGTCCATGACCATGCGGCCGCTTTCGGCCAGCGACAGGGTGCTGTCATCGGCAAGCACGATACCGACGCTGGCATCCTCGGCGGTTTCGATGACGTCGCCGGAAAACAGCGGTGCGCCTTGGCCGAGGGTGATCTTGGTGCCGTCGGCGCGGGTCACTTCGGCGCCGCCTTCGACCGTTTCGACGCGCCCGATGGGATCGGCCACCGCCGCCGGTGCGGCTTGGGCGAACTCTGCGGGTGCCACTGGGCCAGCCAGCTTGGTGGCCAGGTCGCCCGCTATCACGGCGCCGCCTTCGGTGATCAGATCGGCCGGTGTTTCAGTGTTGAAATAGCCGGTGAGCAGTTGTTCTTGGCCATCGGCGCCGGTGAGGAGTAAATCCGGTCCAAGGCGCGCAAAGTCGGCGTTCATCAACCAAGGTCCGCCGGGAACGGTGATCGGCGTTGCCCCGTCCAGGTCTTTCGAGGCGGTTATTATGGGGTCTTGAACAGCCTGTTCCATGGCCAAATTCTCCAATTTTCCAACCGTCTGACATATGGGGGGGAGGCAGGTGAATTTCACCCCCTATTTGCGGCTGTTATGTGGAGAGTTGTAGAGGAAGGGCAGGCGGCAGGTCTGTGACCAGAATCACGATCTCGTTAATATATCGGCTTCCAGGCGGCCCATTCTCTGGATCAGCGTATAAACGCCAACGGCGACAGCGGTCTCGGCGGCAGCGGCGCGGCTGTTGGAATCGATGAGTTCGGTTTCGGCATCCAAAATATCATTGAGGGTTCGGTTTCCCAATTGCCTTTCGCGGCGGGCCAATTCCAAGAATTCCGCGGCAAGATTCGCCTGATTGCGGTCGAATTCCAGTTTTTCGCGCGCCGTTTCAAGAATATCCCAAGCATCGCGGACATCCAGCTCTAGCTGGTCGCGGGCATCGCTGACCCGGCGCTCCCCCGCTGTGGCCGCGCCCTTGGCTGCCTTCAAAGTATTGATCGCCGTAAAGCCGAGGTTGAAGGGGAAATTCATTTCGACCTTGCCGAGCAGTTCCTGCTGGTTGCCGACGGTGCCGCCTGAATCTTTTTTGACGACCGCTTCGCCCACCATGTTGACCACTGGAAAAAAGCCCGTGGCGCGTTGGGAATTAGCGATTTCCCGGTTGACGCGGGATGCGGTGGACGCCGATTTCAATGTGGGGTTTTCGCGCAACGCCGTATTGATCGCCTCTTCGACGCTGGCTGGCAATAAATCGATCGGCAAATTTGGCTTCTCAAGGGCGCCGGGATCTTCCACGTCGGCTTGAAATACCCGCCGGTAGGCGTTTCGCGCGGTCTTAAGCTCGCCCGCAGCGGCCGAGCGTTTCGACTGGGCGCCAGCCAGCTTCTGTTTGGAATCCAGCACGTCCGTGGACAGTCCAGCGCCGCGTTCGACCAGGGCGTCTTCGATTTCGGTTTGGCGTTTGATATTGGATTCCGACTGCAACGCAAACATCAGAACCTCGGCCTTCAACCGAACATTCAAATAGGCTTCGATGGCGATCAGCAATATATCCTGGGTTTGCGCTTTCAAAGCGAATCGCGACGCCGAGCGGTTGAGTTTGCTGGCGCGAATATCGGCGTTGGTCTTGCCAAAATCCCACAAAAGCTGGGTAATCGATAGATCTGCTTCTCGGGTCGCCAGGTCGGTATCGTCCGATTCCGCCGGTTTGTTTTGCGCCTCGAACCCGTAATGGGCGGTCAGGTCCAATTGCGGAAACCATGCGCCTTGGGATGATTTGACGTTTTGGCTGGCGGCTTCCAGGTCAGCCTGACTGGCTTTAATCAGGTTATGGGTTTCCAGCAATTCGGGAATCAATTCGCCAAGCGACTGGGCCTGCGCCGGCACGGACGCAACCATCAGAAAATCCAGCATTAATAGGCCAATCCCACGCAACTTGTGCATGGATCGCACCCCCAAGTCCCCTCGCATTCTCATTCCCAGTACTGATACACCGTGTATATTCCCAGTACTGATACACCGTGTATATTCAGAAAAATCCTACATAGAGTGTATTAACGCCTGAATAACACAAAATATTCCCGACGAATATTCGAGCCGCGATTCGGTATTGGATAACACAATCTTATATTTAATTCAATGAATTGCATATGATTATTGCCACAATTGCAAATGTTTCCTCCCTTTAAAGTCTCTGTTTGCCCAGCCAAGACTGCCCACTCCTGGAAAATTACCTATACCGGTAAAGATTGTAATTTGGGGAAAGCAACAGATTTTGATTCAACCTATGGGCCCTTTTGGCGCGTGTCATTGGCCCGCAGGAATCTGTCTCGGAACAAATAGGCGGTGGCGATCAGGCTCCCGGCGGCAGCCGCGGCGGCCATGGCAAAATAGGCCTGGCCGCCAAATTGTGCGTAAAGCAGGCCGGAAAAAAAAGAAGCGATGCCCATGGCGATGCCGGCGACAAAGGCAGCGTAAATGGCTTGCGCGCTTGCCGAATGGCTGGGAGCGACAGTCTCGGTGATGAAATGCATGGCGCCCAAATGCGTGGCGCCGAAGGTAAAGGCATGCAGACTTTGCATGATGACGATCCAATAAATGCCGCCTTCGACGCCCATGGCGCCCCAACGGATCACGCCGGCAAGCCCGCCTAGAAGAACCAATCCGATCGCGCCGAAGCGGCGCATCAAATAGGCGCCGAAGGCAAACAGGATGATTTCCGCGAACACGCCTTCCGCCCAAAACAGGCCGATTACGCCGTCCGAATATCCGGCGCTGCGCCAATGGATGGTGCCGAAGCCGTACAACACCGCATGGCTGGCCTGGATCAATCCGACGGCAAACAAAAAGACCATGAAGCGGACGTTGCGGATAACCGGCCATAGCGCCAGCCGGTGCGGGCCTGAGGCGGGCGCCTTGTAGCCAGGCAGCATAAGGCAGGAAACAAAGGTGATGACGATGCCGGCCAAGGCGGCGCTGTAGATCAAATCGGCGCCGCGTCCGGTCAAGAACCAGCCGAGGCCGATGGAGGTTATGATAAAGGTGATCGAGCCCCAGAGCCGGATGCGCCCGTAATCAAGTTTGTCGGCTCCGACGCCGAGCATGGTCAGGCTTTCCGCCAACGGTTGCGTCGCCGACCAGAAGGTGAAGAAAAACAGAGTCACCAAAAGGATTGGCCAAAAACCATGGGCGCCCTGAAAAAACAGAAAAGCGATAATCGCCAGCCCCGACAGCAATCCCATCAGACGCTTGCGCTCGCCGCCCCGGTCGGCGGCCTGGGCAATCAGTGGATTGGTCAGCACTCGAAGCCCGGTGGCTGCCGCGATGAGGAAACCGATTTCCGGCGCGCTCAATCCCCGCTCCGACAGCCAGACCGGCCAGAACGGCAGGAACACGCCGACGGCGCCGAAGTAGGCCGCGTAGTAAAAGGACAGTCTCGGGGCCGGCGAGCGGGGCGGCATCGTGTTAGGCGTCCGGCTCCGGGCGCCTAATAACCGATTGCCATGCCATCTTTGCGCGGCTCGGACGCGCCGCGCAGCACACCTTCGTCCCAATCGATCCAGATGGCTTGCGCGCCGCCGATGGGGCGGGGCGGGATATAGGTGCTGTGTCCCAGCGCTTCGAGCCCGGCACGCACGTCTGCGGGCAGGCCGCTTTCCACCTGCACCCTTTGCTCGGGATCATCCACATCGGGAAACACACGGGTCAGGTCCAAGGCTTCCTGCAGGTCCATGTCCCAGTCGATCAGGTTGGTCAGAAGATGCGCGTGCCCGCAAGCCTGGTACTGACCGCCCATCACGCCGAACGGCATTTGCGCACGACCATCATTGACCAGCATGCCGGGGATGATGGTGTGCAGGGGGCGCTTGTTCGGCTCGATGCAATTGGGGTGGCCGGGATCGATGACGAACCCCTGACCCCGATTTTGTAAGACGATGCCGCTTTCCGGCGCCACCTGGCCGGAACCGAACGGAGCGAACAGCGTGTTGATGAAGCTGACCGCGTTGCGGTCCTTGTCGACAACGCTCAAATACACCGTGTCCTCATGGCGGGGCAGATCCGATGGCGGCAGTTCCGCCATTCGTTTGCCCGGATCGATGCGCGCCCGCTCGGCGTCCGCATGTGCCGCCGACAGCCAGGTCTCCACCGGGACATCGGAAAAATCGGGATCGCCGAGGGCCTTGGTGCGGTTGCGGTACGCAAGGCGGGCGCATTCGATTTCCAGATGCAGGCGTTCGGCGGACACCGGGTCCATCGATCCCAGATCAAACCCCGACAGGATATTCAGCATTTCAAGGGCGATGATGCCCTGGCCATTGGGCGGACATTCATAGACGTCGTAGCCCCGGTAATTGGTTTTGATCGGCGTCACGTATTCGCCCTTCGCGCCCGAGAAATCATCCAGCGTATGCAGACCGCCTCGTGATTGCAGGAACGTCACTATGTCTTCGGCAATGGCGCCTTGGTAAAACCCGGCGCGCCCCTTTTCGGCGATGGTCTCCAGCGATTTGGCCAGCAACGGCAATTTGACCACCGTTCCCAGCCCCGGCGCCTTGCCGTCTTTCAAATAATATTTGGCGGCGGTCGGATCGGCGGAGAGCAAGCCCACGTTCATTTCCCAATCGGTCTGCGTGCGGTGGCCGATGGGATAGCCGTCGCGGGCGAAACGGATGGCGGGCTGCAAGAGTTGGTCGAGGCTCATGGTGCCGTGGTCTTCGGTCAGCCGCGCCCAGGCATCGACGGCGCCGGGTATGGTGACCGCATGGGGCGTTTGCCGCTCTATCGTGGTGATGCCGTTTTCCAGATACCATTCCGGCGTGGCCGCCTTCGGGGCGCGCCCGGAGCCATTATAGGCAACCACGTCGCCGCCCTTCGGCGAATAAAGGCAAAAACAATCACCGCCGATGCCGGTCGATTGCGGCTCCACCACACACTGCACGGCCACGGCCGCGATGGCCGCATCCATGGCGTTGCCGCCCGCCTGCAATATCTCGATGGCGGTGATCGACGACAGGGGCTGCGAAGTGGCGGCCATGCCGTTGGTGGTGAATACGGTGGATCGTCCGGGCTGGTCGAGCGGGCGCATGTATTGTCCTCTTAGGTTCTGGTTATGATATTGTCTTTGCTTATTGGCTGCGTAAAATTTATATCGCGGCTTGGGCGCGGCGTCACGCATCGCCGGTTATATGGATAAAGGAGCGTTCCGTGGATTTGGGAATTCGAGGTAAGAAAGCATTGGTGCTTGGCGCATCGCAAGGCATGGGGGCGGCCATTGCCCGGGCGCTGGCGGGGGAGGGTTGCGATCTGGTGATTGGCGCCCGCTCCAAAGATGCCTTGGCGGAACTCGCCGCCGAGCTGGCGTCCGAACATGGCGTTGCCACAGAGACCTATGGCATCGATCTTTCCAATGCAGCCGCTGTGGAAAAACTCTGCGCCGCAATTGAAAACGAAATCAAGCCCGATATCTTGCTCAACAATACAGGTGGGCCGCCGCCGAGCGGCGCCATCGGCGTTGCCACCGATGTCTGGCAGCGCGCGTTTCAAAGTCTGTTCATGAGCACCGTTCGCATCACCGAGGCCGCCGTTGTCGGCATGCGCGCGCGGCGATGGGGGCGGGTGCTGACCATTGCCTCGTCGGGGGTTCAGCAGCCGATCCCAAATCTGGCGGTCTCCAATTCGTTGCGCCCGTCGGTGATCGGATTTTCCAAATCCCTCGCCAATGAGGTTGCCGGCGATGGCGTCACGGTCAATGTCATCTTGCCAGGCCGTATCGAGACCAACCGGATGATCCAGATCGATCAGGCCAACGCCGAGCGCCAAGGTAAGTCGGTGCCCGAATTGCAGGCCGCGTCCCTCGGAAACATTCCTGCCGGGCGGTTCGGAACCACCGAAGAGTTCGCCGCCGTCGCCGCGTTCCTGATGAGTGCGCCGGCCAGCTACGTCACCGGCTCGACGATCCGCGTCGATGGCGGCGCCATCAAAGGGATTTAGGGCAGCAAGTTCCCCATGAAATGTCCCAATTGCCTGGCCGAGAACGCCACCGACAATAAATTCTGCGGCCAATGCGGAACGCCTTTGCCCGAAGGCTGCCCCGAATGCGGCGCCGAAAATCCGGACGGCAACAAGTTCTGCGGCCAATGCGGCACCCCCTTGGGCATTGGTGATGTCGCATCCTCCGCACCCCCCGCGCCATCGCCGCCGCCGAGCAAAGCGGGGGAGCAGGGGGCCGAGCGCCGGCATCTTACAGTCATGTTTTGTGATCTGGCCAACTCGACCGCGCTCTCCGAACAGTTCGATCCCGAAGACCTGAAGGATGTGATCTCCGAATTTCAGAAAATGTGCGCGGCCGAGATCGAAACCTTCGGCGGCTATATCGCCCGTTATATGGGCGACGGCATTTTGGTCTATTTCGGCTATCCGACGGCAACTGAGAATGACCCGGAAAGATCGGTGCGCGCCGGGTTGCGCATCGCCGCCGGCATCGCCGCCCTGGAGCCGCGCCCGGGATTGCGCTTGCACGTGCGCGTCGGCATCGCAACGGGAAGCGTCGTCGCCGGCGAGATCATCGGCGAAGGCGCGTCCGAGGAACACGCGGTGCTTGGCGTGACGCCCAACCTTGCCGCACGGCTGCAATCGCTGGCGCCGCTTGACGGGGTTGTTATCAGCGATGCGACGCATCGGCTCTCGGCCGGATTTTTTGAGTTCGATGATCTTGGGCTTCATCCGCTCAAAGGTATCGCCGAGCCGCAGCAGGCCTGGCAGGCAATCGGAGAAAACTTCGCCGCGTCGCGTTTCGAAGCGGCGTCCCGCCGGGGCCTTACGCCGATGGTCGGGCGCGGCGAGGAGATCGCCTTGCTGCAAAACCGCTGGCGGCAATCGGTTGCCGGCGAAGGCCAGGTTGTTATCCTGTCGGGCGAAGCCGGTGTCGGAAAATCCCGTATCGTTGATGGCTTCCGCCAGGATCTGGTGGGCGTGGATCATGGCTTTATCTATCTTGCCTGCACGCCGTTTCACTCCAACTCGGCGCTCTACCCGGTGATCGACTGCCTGGAAAGGGTGCTTGGCATCGAGAAAGACGATGACGCAGGGACGCGCGCCGCCAAGCTGGATGGGTTCATCAGCGAGCTGGAATTGGATGCGTCCGCGTTGACCCCGTATATCGGCCCGCTGTTGTTTGAGCCAATCGATGACCGCCACGCCGCGCCGGACGAAAACCCCGAGGAACGCAAGCGCCGCTTGTTCGAGGCCTTGCTGACCATTCTCGCCGTACAGACTGGCAGGCGTCCACTGCTGATGATTGCCGAGGACATCCATTGGGTCGATCCATCGACCGAGGAATTCCTGGGCGCTCTTATCGACCGGACCCGGGATTTGAAATTGTTTCTGCTGATGGCGAGCCGCCCGGAATACGTTGTGCCCTGGTCCGGGCAGCCGCATGTGACGACGCTGGCATTGAACCGGCTGGGGCGTTCCGACAGCGCAGATTTGATCAACCGGGTCACCGGCGGCAAGGCGTTGCCTGCCGAGGTGATGGAGCAAATCGTTTTGAAGACGGACGGCGTGCCGTTGTTTGTCGAGGAGTTGACCAAGACGGTGCTCGAATCCGGTCTGGTCGTCGAGGACGGCGATCAATACCGCCTCGACGGCCCGTTGACGGCGCTGGCAATCCCGGAATCGCTCCAGGATTCGTTGATGGCCCGGCTCGATCGCTTGTCGCCGGTGAAAGAAGTGGCGCAATTGGCGTCGGTCATCGGGCGCGCCTTCGACGAAGAATTGCTGGCCGCTATTTCCTTCCAATCGGCGGCGGAACTGCGCGCCTCCCTGGCCACGCTGGTGGATGCGGAGATGATCTATCAGCGCAGCTTGCCGCCCACCGCGCGCTACGAGTTTAAGCATGCGATGGTCCAGGATGTTGCCTATGAATCGCTCCTCAAAAGCACCCGCCAGACTTTCCATAAGCGGGTCGCCGAAACCCTGGAATCGCAATTTCCGGCGAAGGCCGCCGCCGAGCCCGAAATTATCGGCCACCATTTCACCGAAGCCGGCATGGCCGGGCGCGCCATTCCTTGCTGGCGCGAAGCCGCGGCGCGCGCCCTGCAAACCTGGGCCAGCCTTGAAGCCGTCAATCACCTGATTAAAGCCTTGGATCTCTTGGGCGGGCTCGACGCGGATGCGGAGGCGGGTGCCGATGAGGTTCAAATGCTGATCGATCTGGTTTCGGCGTTGCGCATTTTGGACCGCTACGACGAGGCGCTGAGCTATCTTGACCGGGCCGAGGCCGCCGCCACCGCTGCCGGCCAGATCGAACAATTGTCGCTGATCCATTATTACCGGGGAAACATTTATTTCCCGCTCGGCAATATCGATGGCTGCCTGCAAGAGCACAGCCAAGCGCGCGAATTTGCGCACCAGGCGGGCTCGCCGGAAAAAGAGGCGCGCGCTCTCTCCGGGCTTGGCGATGCTTATTATCTGCGCGGCCAAATGATTACCGCCAACAAAATGTTCGATGAATGCGTCACCATTATTCGCGAGCATGATTTGACGGTTATCGAGCCGGTCAATCTTTCCATGCGCGGTCACACGGCTCTTTATATGGACCGTATCCAGGAGGGATTGGAGGATGTTGGCGCTGCTGCCGAGCGCGCGGCGATGAGCGGCAACCGCCGCGCCGAGATGGTGGCCAGGGGCAGTTGCGCGGGCAAATTGCAGTTCGACAATCAGGACTATGCGGGCGCCAAGAAGAGCTGCGCCCGCGCCCTCGATCTGGCGCGCCAGTTGGGCGCGCGCCGCTTCGAGCCAATCAATCAAGTGCTCCTCGCCAAGGTGGCGCTGATCGAGGGCAACCGCGCCGAAGCCATCCGGATCGCCGAGGAAGCGGTTGAGACTTGCCGCGAGACCGGTTTCAATTTTGCAGGGCCGATGGCCCTCGGTGCGCTGGCCGTAGTAACCGATGACGCCGATGTCAGAGCCCGAGCGCTTTTGGAGGGCATGCAAACCTTGCAACAGGATTGCGTCAGTCATTGTTATCTTTGGTTCTACCGCGATGCCTTGGAGGTGGCGGTGATGGACGAAGATTGGCCGGCCGTGGAAACCTATGCCAAAGCCGCCGAGACCTATACAGAAGTCGAGCCGCTGCCATGGATGGACCGCTTCATCGCCGCCGCCCGCGCTGCCGCGCCCGGCCATTAATAAAACTCTAAACAATTTTCGTTAGCCTCGCTTTTCAATAACAAAGGTGGTGTCTGATGAAATTCGCAATAACGCTAGTGGCGGCGACGCTTCTCCTCGGCGCCTGCTCTAGCTTTAAAAAGGGCGAGGTTATGCAAAGCTCCGATGCGGAGATACGCATCGCCATCGGCTACGATGCCGCCAACGAAGGCGTCGATACCTTCCGCCAGGCAACCGAACATTGCGCCGATGAAGACCATATCGCGGTCTGGTATGGCCACGATAACGACGGCCACCTAGTGTATCGCTGCGAGTAGGTTGCAAGGGCTGTTTACCATGTGATTTTCCCGGTTTTCCACCTCCGCTCAGTTGCCATGATTTGATAATGCGTGTAGCTTTATTGCGCTAGTCAACGAGACAGCCAATGATCAATCACTGAAGGGGAGGTTTTATGCTTCAGCATCGCTTTAAATATCTTGCCGTTGCCGGCCTGGCGGTCACCGCTTTGACCGTACAACCGGCGATCGCCCAAAAATCCAAGGACATCATGCGGTTCGGTATCAACGATCCGTTCTCGTCGTTGGATTCCTATCATGTGCCGCATGAGGAAACCGGGCTTTTCACGCGCGTCATGTATGGCGTCCTGCTGGTCTATGATGAGCATCAAGGCAAATTCCTTCCCGAGCTCGCGAAGTCCTGGAAGCAGATCGATGCCAAAACCTATGAATTCGAGCTGCGCGATGACGTGTATTTTCATAGCGGTAACAAATTCACCTCGGAAGACGTCAAACACACCATCGAATATATCGGCAATCCGAAGGTCAAGATCCGTTTCAAGCGGCGTTACTCCTGGGTAAAAGATGTCGAAATATTGGGTCCCTACAAGCTCAGAATTGTCGCCAAACAACCCCGCGCCACGGCCCTAAGCTCGATCGCCTACCGCTTCCGGATTTACGATTCGAAAATTCACAAAGGTTTGAAAACCCTTGCGGATCAAGCGGCCTACGGGCGCGTATCGGCGTCCAGCACAGGGCCCTACAAGCTCGTGTCGCTCGACAAAAAGGGCGTCGTTATCGAGCGCTTCAAAAAGTATCACGGCTCGGCCCACCGCCGGGCGCCCACCAACCGGGTGTTCGGGCGCTTCATCCCCGACAAGCAGAGCCAGAAGGCGGAACTGCTGACCGGCGGCTTGGATCTTA
This sequence comes from Rhodospirillaceae bacterium, assembly GCA_018674495.1. Lineage (GTDB taxonomy): Bacteria > Pseudomonadota > Alphaproteobacteria > Rhodospirillales > UBA2165. The sequence continues at coordinate 17,454 of JABHAA010000157.1, forward strand.
TGCGCGATATCACTGCCGATGATGAGCGGCTGCTGGCAAGCAATACCGACTTGCGTATTTCGTCGACCAGCTCCAAGCAGATCATGTACATCACCATGGATGCGGCGGGCCGCTCGGCCAACAAGGCAATGACCGACATCCGCGTTCGCCAAGCGCTGATGAAGTCCATCGACCGCGAGAGGCTGATCAACACCTTCGTTGCCGGCGGCAAATCGGCCGAACGTCCGAACAGCGTTTGCTTCAAGCTGACGGTGGCGTGTAATCCAACCACGAAACCGCTTGGCTACGATCCGGCAGGCGCCAAGAAACTGCTGGCCGAAGCCGGTTACGCCAATGGCCTGAGCATCAAGCTGAACGCCTATGCGCCGATCAAGAATATCGCCGTTGCGGTTGCCGGTGATCTCCGCAAAGTTGGTATCAAGGCGTCCATCGAGCCGTTGCCGCTGATGGTTTATGTGAAGAAGCGCGGCGCTGGTAAGTTCACCGCGTTCCTCGGCAAATACCCGACTGCGGCACAGCCGGACACCGAGAATCTGTTGAACTTCTTCTTCGGTGCCAACCGCGATTACTACAAAGATCCGTTGATCAACGGAGCCGCCAAAAAAGGCTCGACGGAATTTGATGTCAAGAAACGGGCCGCGTTCTACACGCCGGCTCTGGATCAGGTGAACAAAATGTCCTTCATCTATCCGTTGACCGAGGTTCCGGTTGTCTTCGCGCACACCAAGGAAGTTGAGATCAAGCCGAACCTGCAAAGCTCCGGCGAAATTCGTGTTGGTGATTTCTTCTGGAAATAATCCTCCTTCACACACGGTAATATCAGCGGCGCCCCGTTAAATCGGGGCGCCGCATTTTTTTATTCGGCGGCCGCCGCCACATGCGCGCGTATCTGTAGCTCGTAGGCGTCGTTCCAAGCCAGATCGTTTGCAGCATTGAAGCTGCCGCCCCGGACGCCGGCAAAGACGGAACCATCATTGGCGCCCGGTGGCTTGGTGCCGTCTTTTTGGTAAGCCTTGGCTGCACCCAAAAGCCGTTTCCGGGTTTGCGCGATCATCAGATCCGACGGCGCCAGATGTTCAAACCCATGATCGGTAATTTTCCCCATGCTTTCGGTGATCGCCTGATCTTGGAGATGGATGCCGTCGATACCGGTGAAGCTTTCGTTTCGCTGCACGTCCCGCTCGATCCCGAAATCATTGCCGAAATGATCTTCAAGGCGCCAGCGCCCAAACCAGTCAGTTGTATTGGGAAGTAGCCGGTCGCCGAGGGTGCCGCCGGTGATGTTTGTGGAGGCCCGCCGCGCCACCAGCGCGTCCTTGTGGGCGATGGAAATAAACATGGTATGGGTATCATCCATGGGCACCCAGGCGCGGGCGATGCGGTTGGCGTGGAACGGCGAGATCGGCGGCAAGGCCCAGCAGGGGAACAGGAAATGGGCAAAGCGCCAGTATCGCTGGTCGGTCTCGGCGGCGGCCCGGTGGGCCGCATAGGTAACCCCGAATTCGGTGTCCTTCACCAAGAATTCCGGCGCCCGCGCCGACACAACATTATGGTCCACGTCGCCTTCCTGGTATTCGGTGCGCCCAACGGCACCCAGATGCAAAAAGCCCAGATGGGAGGTGTCGATATCGCCTTCCATGGCCTGCAGCCAGTTGCATTCGCGCTGCACGAAGCGGATGGTCAGCTCGTCCTCGGGGATTAGCGTGGGATCGATATCGGGCAGCGCCGGCACATTGTCAGGCGCGCCCATGAACACCCAAACCAGCCCGTTTCGCTCCGCCGCCTTATAAGCCTTAGCTTTAACTTTCTGTTTGAAATCCTGGGCCGGCGGCACGTTCGCCATCTCCAGGCAATTGCCGTCCACGTCGAACTTCCAGCCGTGATAGACGCAACGGATGCCGCCCTCTTCATTGCGCCCAAAAAATAATGATGCGCAGCGGTGCGGGCAGCGGTGATCCATGACGCCGACGCGGCCCGATGAATCCCGAAAGGCGATCAGCTTTTCGCCGAGCAGCTGGAAGCGCACCGGATCGCCGTCGGCTTCCAACTCCGATGCTTTTAAGCCCGGCAGCCAATATTGGCGCATCATTTCGCCCATGGCTGTGCCGGGCCCGACCCGAGTCAGTATTTCGCCGTCCCGCCTGGATGTCATTTGGCGGCTCCGGCGCGATAGAAAATCATTGGCTCATCCCCATTTTATTTCGCATCGTCCTTGAGTTTCCGACAATTCCGGCCCGGTATCAATGCGCCCGCATGGAAGCGAGCCCGACCGCCATACCACCCCTAGTATGGCGCCCTGAACGAAGCACACGGGTGCGACATATTTTCGATAAAACGACCATTCCGTTTCATTACTATTCGTAACGGTTCCTTACGGTTCCTTACGGTTTAAACCGGTGTTGCAGCACCGGGCCGCCGGGACCGGCGAGCAGGGGCTCTAGGGTTCTATTTAGAACATTTTGTGAACGATGCAAGGTGGCAAAGAACCAGACCTCAAGACGAGGCGCCATTTATGAGGCAATGACTAACCAATAAATTTTGTAATAGCATCTAAGACAATCGGAACTTTGATCGGCTTAGTTAAATAATCTTCAAACCCGGCTGCTTTACCATGTTCGATTTCATGAGGCATGGCTGCGGCACTGATGGCGATTACAGGAATGTCTTTTGTGCCATCGTCTTCTCGTAGCATTTTTAGTGCTGTAATACCGTCGATCCCGGGCAAGTTGATGTCCATTAAAATAAGGTCAGGGTGAATGTCTCGGGCCAAGACAAGACCAAGCTCGGCGTTGTGGGCTGTTCGCATTGCTATGTTTGATACCCGCTTGATTATAGCCTCCATCAGCTGAAGATTTGCGGGATTGTCTTCGATATATAGTATTACGCCCGAAGAATTCATGATCTCGTTATTCGAATCCGCAATAACCCCGTGCTCGGAAATATTGGGTGTCGCCAGTTCATCAGTGCCATCGGGTGTATCGCCGTCCACGGAAATTTCAATCCAGAATGTGCTGCCTTTACCGTCTTCGCTTTCGAATCCGATATTTCCATGCATCAATTCAACAATCTGTTTGGTAATCGTTAAACCAATTCCAGTGCCTTCGATATCGCCCGCTTCCCGGCCGAGGCGGTTAAACGGTTCAAACAATTTCTTTTGCTTATATACCGGGATTCCCAAACCGGTGTCGGTCACACTTATCCGCAGATGATTGTTACCAGCAAGTTCCAATGCCACGGCAACTTCTCCGCCCGTCCGGTTGTATTTAACCGCATTGGACAGCAAATTTAGAAGGACTTGCCGGAAGCGGCTGCCGTCTGTCCAAAGCGGCGGGTAACCAAGCCTGGGCGAAGAAAATTTGACGTTGATGTCTTTGTCATTTGCTTGCTTGCGCACCATTTCGACGCACTCGTTGATCACCGCCTCGGGAGCAACGCTTTCAAATGAAAGGCTGATATTTCCAGATTCAATTCTGGAAAGTTCGAGGACCTGGTCGATAAGGCCGAGGAGGTGATCTCCGCTTTTCAAGATTTGGTGAATTTGGTCCTTCTGTGGTTCCGAAGGTGGCTCGTTCGGATTGCTTTCGAGTAACTGCGCGAAGCCCAGTATTGCGTTCATTGGTGTGCGGAGTTCGTGACTCATCGACGATAGGAAGTCGGATTTGGCAAGATTGGCCGCCTGGGCTTCATCATGTGCCTGCTTCAGATCCACTGCGTGCCGTGCCTCCTCGGCGCGCAAACGATCAATCTCGATCAAACTGTCGCGCAAAGAGGCCACCGCGCGTGCCATGTCGCCGATCTGGTCTTGGCGATCGATGGCTGGAATTTCCGGATCGGTCTCGCCCTTGGATAGTAGAACCAACCGCTGTCTAATTGCCTCCACCGGAACAATTATCCAGCGCATGGCCAAAGCCGTGCCAATGAGGACAGCTAACAGCTGCAGGAGACCAAACCCGGCGGCTTTCCAGAGTGCCCCGCGTTGCAGGCTTTGCAGTCGCGCCAGTGAAAAAGTTAACTCAACAAACCCAAGGCGCCGGACCTTGCCAGCAGTTCCGGGGAGCGCAATGGCAACGTCGATTTTGCGCGAAACCAATGGTGTGACGCCGTCATGTTCGCCAAGTATTTCGGCGAATACTCCCCCGTCGTTCATTACAGCCCGGGCGGAATGAAAATCCGGATCAGTGCGGCCTCCCTTGAGAATTTTCTCTGCGCTTTCGCGATTTAAATCCCAAAATGTGTCCGCTAGAGCCGCAGCCTGGAATCGCGCCAAGGCGGACAACCGACTTTCCAACTCCACGGTTAGGCTACGGTTCTGCTCCACGGCGATCCAGCTTGAAGTGGCAATCGTAACGACCGCTAGAACAGCGCCGACGATCAGCAAACTGTGACCGTAAAGTGACAACTTTAAGTTAATAATTCTATCCAAGATCGCCCCGTTGTCTCAGCAGTTCAACATTTTGGCGAACCGTCAGCGGACAGGATACTGTGAGCCGAGTATATTGCGGTAAAGATCGACATAGGGCTTTGCAAGGCCATCTAAAACGCCCTTCTTTTCCAGATCGGCATGACAACGATCAAAGTCATCGGTGACCGCCTTGTCGCGAAAATATAGGCGTTGCGGTCCCTTGGCAAAAATGCGCCGAAACTTGACTGGTAATCCGGTATTGATATCGGGTTCCTTCCCTTTCTTGGCGCGGTCGCGCAAGATATTAAGGAAATGAGCGGTAATTAGTCCATCGGCGAGGACAGCGTCGGCGCGCTTCGCTAGAAGGGGACGCACTTGGTCAAAGCGGTTGGAGCGATTTCTGATATCCGCGAACTTACTAACCATATGCTCAATGCCCAAAATTTTCTGAGCATTGGGGAATGCGACGATACGCTTGCCGGCGAGTTGCTCGACAGTGGTGATGTTCTCAAGACCGCCACCGTCGATTACCGTGGCGCCATCTTGCAAATGGATAAATGGCTTGGTCGAGAAGCCTGGGAAACTTTGGTCCGCCTCCGCCGTCGCCAGTCCGTCATAAGTACCCAACTTGTAGTCCCGCCAGTGACGGCCGAAAGGGACCATGGTGAAACGGACTTGGTGCCCGCATTGCGTTAAGACCGCATTGATCACATCGCCGATTCGTCCTTTCCCGGCATCGTCGAAATGGGGCGGGATATTTGGCGCGACCATTTGAATTTCTCGTGCTGACACCGGATGTGCCGTTGGAACCAGGACCGCGGCTAACGAGACCGCCCAGAACAAACGAGTCGCAGATAATTTTACAGACATCCCCTAAGCCCCTGATCAAGTTAGTGATAAATTTGTTGGATGGTACTTGTTAGACGCATGGCGTTAGGGATGAAATGACAACGGCTTGCCTCAATTACAAGTGCCGCAAAAAATATATTGGGCTTGAGCTTATTGTTGTTTCAGTTGAGCGGGTGCGGGCGTGTCGGCATGCAGGGCGCTAGAGTTCTATTTGGAACATTTAGCGAGCGATGCAAGGTGGCAGGATTTGCGTAATCGGACATGCCAATGCCTGCGTTGTCCGCTGCACCGCTCCATGCGACACTGGGCGCCGCCAAGGAGGCCAACGACTATGTACATCGCCATGAACCGGTTCCGCATCATCAAGGGCGAGGAAGAGACGTTCGAGCGTATCTGGACGGAGCGCGATACCCATCTGAACGACGTCCCCGGCTTCGTCGAATTTCGCCTTCTGCGCGGTGCGGAAAATGAAGATCACACCCTGTTCGCCTCGCACACAAAGTGGGCCAGCAAAAGCGACTTCGAAGCCTGGACAACGTCGGATGCATTTCGCAAGGCGCACGCCAACGCCGGTGGGCCGAAAAAAGATATCTATCTCGGCCCGCCTCGGTTCGAAGGCTTCGAGACTGTTCAGACGATCAGCAAATCCGAAGACTGATACCCGGTCGTTGATCCGTCCGGCGTTAGGAATCAGATCCCAACGGCGGATAATCCTGCTGGTCTCTGGTGACCCAGGGAATAACGCGCCAGGCGAGGCCGTTGATGGCTTCTGCCAATTTTGCATCGCCGGCGGAAGCAGGTCGGTCCAGGCGGGCCCACACTTCAGATACCACCTTATTTGTGCAGTAAATGGCGCCGATGCGCATGGTGGCGGCTTCGCGTTCAATCGGCACGCCCGGTGTATCATCGCAGATATCGCGCGTGTGGCGCACCGGGATGGGATCGATCACAAACAAAATGCGGTCGCCGGCGGCACCAGCGGGGACGATGACAATTTCTGCATCCAGCCAATCCAGATGGCGTTGCATGGCGGCCAAGACCATGCCTTCCAACTTCGCGCCCGAAGACGCAAACGGATTGCCGATCAGCGTTACTTGCACGGGCCCTTTTTCTGCGGAACGGTGGAGCGCGCCTCGGACATCGTTCACATAGCCGTCGGCTTCGTAATAGGTGACGCAGCCGCCAAGCACCATTGCCAGAACGAGCGTTGATAGGATGCGTCCCAGGTTGGTCATCAAGCCATGGTCCCTTAAAAATCGGAGGGTGGGTTCCCGTGGGGATATAACACAAGCCCGCCCTCAAGACACCTTCCGGAAAGGCGTAATTGATCCGCTCTCACAACCGGTTTAAAAAAGGCTTTGACATTTTGGTGTAATTACATCAGTGTATCTACACTTAAGATGTTAAGCGACGCCAAGTGGACCATCGAAAGGTTTTGATCCATGCCAAAAATCCAGAATCCCGGTGACTGCGCATGCTTTAATCTGCGCCGTGCATCGCGGCTGGTTGCTCAGGTTTATGACCGCTACCTCTTGCCAAGCGGCCTCACCAATACACAGTTCGCCTTGTTCGTAGCGCTTTCGAAACTGGGACCGTTTTCCATCACTGGGCTGGCAGAATCCCTTGGTATGGAGCGCACCACATTGACCCGGAACCTTAAACTCGTCGAACGCCAGGGCCTGGTCGGCATCGGGCCCGGCAAGGATGCCCGCAGCCGTGACGTTCGCCTTACAGATGCTGGCAAGGCGGCCCTGGAAAAGGCAATGCCTCTTTGGAATCAGGCCCAAATTCGGATGGTGAAGACCTTGGGGCCGGACCACTTCGGCTCCCTGTTGACAGAACTCCGCACCGTCGCCGAGGCCGCGCCGACCATTCAATAACCGCCGTACCAACAACGCAGGCAAGGCACCTAAGCGCACAAAAATATCGCCGTTAAACGTGTAGCTACACTTTAACCAAACCGCCCTGCAAAGGCGGCAATTTAGAGAGGTTATTTTCCATGACCAAAGCCAAAATTCTCGTCACCGCCGCCGCCGGCCACACGGGTTCTCAGGCCGTAATGCAATTGCTTGAAAAAGGTTTTCCTGTCCGCGCCTTCGTGCGGCGTAAAGATGCGAGGGCAATTAGGCTGGAGCAGGCGGGGGCGGAGCTGTTCGTTGGTGATGGGCTCGACTACCGGGATGTCAGGGCATCAATGGCCGGTGTTCAACGGGCTTATCATTGTCCGCCCCTGGCTCTAAATCTTCTGCACAACACAATGCTATTCGCCGTCGCGGCGGAGGACGCCAAGCTCGAAGTGGTCGCGTTGATGAGCCAGTGGACACCCCACCCGACGCATCCATCGGTCGTCACCCGCGAGCATTGGCTGTCCAACCAGATATATCGCTGGATGCCGTCGGTGGAAGTTGTCCACATCAATCCCGGTTTGTTTGCCTTCACCTATTTTCTTGGCCTGCAGGCGATAGCCCATTTCGGCCAGTTCATGGCGCCGTTTGGCGATGGACTTAATGCGCCGCCATCGAACGAGGATATTGCGCGCGTTGTGACGGGTGTATTGGCCGATCCCGCCGCTCATATCGGCAAGTCGTACCGTCCGACCGGGCCTGCCTTGATCTCGCCTGAAGAGGCTGCTGAAATCTTTGGCCATGTTCTCGGCCGTGATGTCCGTTACAAGGACGTGCCGTTTAAAATTTTCACCAAGGCGGCAGTTGCCCAAGGCTTCAGTTTGCTGGAGCTTTCGCAGTTGCGTTACTATGTGGAAGATATCAAAAGCGGTGCGTTCGCCGCCGGTGGTCCCACCGACCACGTGTTGGAGGTTTCAGGCCAGGCGCCGGAGGACTTCGAAGCCATCGCACGCAGATATATCGACAATCCTGCTCTTGTTCATGCATCGATCCGCATCGGATCGAAAGCGCAGGCGATCAGGTTCCTTGTCAAAATGCTGGTCACCAAGGCACCGGACTTGGATGGTTGGGAACGGGACCGCGGCTATCCGCTCCTGGGCGATGCTGTCTTGGCCGAGGCCAGCTCCGAATGGCGGGAATCAGCGGGGCGCCAGCAGCTCAACCTTATGCCTGATGCGCAATCGAAAGCCCCGCAGGTGGCCTTGAGCGCTTAGCCGTGGCTCGCATTGTTTTGCTTAATATGGACGCCCGTCCTTATGGGTGAATATCCATGCACCGTCGTCGCCGAGCGCCGCACTAATGTCGTCGTTCGGATAGCTGCCTTCATCGCCACGTCCGCGGTCACCGATCTCCAGGAAGACAACGTCCGCACCGGTTCGGTTGACCAATTGATGGGCAGCGCCTTTGGCCGGAAATCCGGCGCACATACCGGGCGAAAGAACTGTCTCATCTGTTTCGGTTAACAACATTGGATTGCCTTCCAGTATGTAAATGAACTCATCTTGTTTGCTGTGCCGGTGCAGCAACGACGATTCGCCGCCTGGAGCCAGTCTGGTTAGATTGACGCCGAAGTTCGTCAGATCAAAGAAATCGCCCAGCGGGCGTTTTTCCCGTTTTTCCATCCGGCTGAAAAACGGTTCCGGATAATTTGACGGCTTGGTGCGGGGCGGGATGGTTGCCGCATTAACGGCGAGGGGCGATGGCGATTTGTTGCTGCTCATTACACACCTTTGCTCGATTTCCTGGAATTTGCATTGCGGAACCTGCCGGTTTTGAGGCCACAGTCGCCCGGCTTAAAGCGCCCAATGCCTTAGCGCGATGATATAGAGAGCCGTGGCGGCGATGCTGACGAACACCGATGGCGGTGTCCAGAGCCAGGCAATGGTTTGCGGCGGCGTGCCGGTGGCCCTGGCCATAAACAATGCAGTCCCGGAAAATGGCGAGACCATAGTGCAGGTGCCCCAGACGCAAAGATAGATCAGCCCGACGATCCATTCCGGCAGGCCCATCAGTTCCGGCGGCAATACGGATGACAGGAAGATGACCACGATCACCGGATGCATGCCGAGCAGCCCGCAGATCGGAAACAGCAACATAAGCGCCGCGATTTTGGCGTCCGGCCAGGGCAGCAGTGCGTTCACCGTTGCCGACAGATCGTGCGCCGGCACCATGGCGGCGACGCCGGCGCCGAACACATTGGCGGCGGCGAACACCAGTGCTTCGTTGCGCAACGTCGGGAACAAAGCGATCACCCGGCGCATGAAACCGAGCGTATTGCTGATTTGCGCTGCCGGGCGCCGCTCGATAGCCGCCAGCCAGACCATGGCAAACGGCGCGCCGACGATACCGAGGGCGACGGCGACGGTGGTTCCGAATGTCTGGATTGCGGTTACCACAAGGGCGATGAGCACGGCCAAAATTCCGGCGGTGCGCAACATGCTGCGCATCGTTGCCGCCGGTTCGCCCGCTTGGGGCGGCGGGGCATGGTTGCCGGCCAGGAAGGTCCGGTCGTACAGCCAGAAAACGGCGATCAGCAGCACCGCCATACCGGCGCCGGCCGGTGCCATCTGGGTCCAGCGTAATCCCGGCAATACGGTCAGCACCACGATCATGCCGATATAAAAAGGCGACCAGCACGATGCAGATGTGAAGCCATGCATCAGCGATAAGGCCAGACGTTTCTGTAGTTTCGGGTCTTTCTGGTTTTCCACCACCGGCGTCAGCAGGCCAAGCCCGGCGACGTTGAGGATTGATCCGAGCACATGCACGCCCATGGACAGGGTTATGAAGCGGCGGTCCCCGGGCTGGTTCATGATGGCGCCCCGTGTGGAGCGCAGCGCCGGCGATAGCCCCACCGGAAACTGCAGCCAGGAAATGGCGAAAAACAACAACAAAAAGGTGCGCGACTTGGCGGTGCCGAGGACCAGCACCTCCCACCATTGCCCGGAGATAGCGGCCCCGGCGATACCGATGATCAATAATACGGCGCCGGCGATCTGTTGGGCGCGTGGGATATTCTTGTATTGCAGGGTGATAAAGAGGGCGATCAGGGCCGCCGACAGCGCCGCCGACGACGGCACTGCAATGAACGCATCAGCGATGGTGAGCAGGCCGATGGCCAAGTATATCCAGGCCGAAAGGGTAATGCGTTCGCCCATTACGGGTTTGCGCGACCGCGGGCCCGATAAATGAAATCTGCAATTGGAGGCATGGGCAATGGCATATATACTCGATAGACGCTTAGCAATCCTGTATGAACAGGATGCATTGACCAATTCACGGGAAGGACAGTCTTATGGTGCAATTTTCAGGCGGGTGCCTGTGCGGATCGATTCGCTACCAGGTGGACGCGGAGCCTAAGCGCATCGCCAACTGCCATTGCGACGATTGCCGAAAAGCAACGGGCTCCGCCTTTGCGACCAATATTTTTGTCGATGAAGCGGCCGTTGTTGTCACCCAGGGGGCGCCCAAATCCTTCGACCACACGGCCGATAGCGGCAACACCATGACCAAGCAATTTTGCGATAATTGCGGCTCGCAATTGTTCGGTTTTTCGTCCGGCGGCAGCGGGCTCAAAAGCGTCAAGGTGGGCAGCATCGACGATGCCAGTTTTGTGCAGCCCGGCCTTAATCTATTCCTGAAGCACGCCGCGCCATTTACCCAGATCGACCGCTCCATAACCTGCTTCGATGGTATGCCGGAGTAGGCGGACTTAAACGAGAGGGCCCCCGCCATGGCGGACACTGCAAACATAGATTTCGGCACCAATCGCAACTGGTATTGGGAGGCCGGCCTCGCCGAGGTTCGGTTTCAAGCCCTTGTTGATGGCCAGCCCATCCTTTGCCGCGTATCGGAGGGTTGGATCGAGGCCACTATCGGCGCCTTCGAGACCAACGCCGAATCTTTGGAAGCGGTGAAAAATGCTTCTGAACTGGTGTGTGACGAGTTCCGTCTGCGCCATTCTCAAGACCAGCTGGAAATCGATGGCAGCCTTTTGTTGAAAGGCATCGGGCGCGGCGACTAATCGTTGTGGCGCTTGCGCATTTCCGGCCATAGGATCGTGGCGCAGATCATCCCGACGATGCCCGTCGAGGACGTGATTAAGATACCGGTGGGCGCCCCCAAAATTTCGGACAACGTGCCGACGATCAGGATGCCGAGGGGCCCGACGCCGATGCACATGGTCAGCAATCCCATGATCCGGTTGCGCATTTCGGGTGGCGCGCTGGCGATCATCAGCGCCGACTGCATGGAGGCGAAACCCGCAACGCCGAACCCACCGATCCACAAAAGCGTGATCGAAAACCCGAATACTGGCGACAGGGCGAACAGGAATATGCAGCCGAGGTAAATGCAAGTGCCGCTAAAGTAAATCTGGCGAAAGCGGCTGGGCTTGGCGTAAAAGGCGATCAATAGCGCGCCGATAAAAGCTCCAAAGCCTTCGGCGGCCATCAGAATTCCGGTGGGAAATGGTGAGAGGCCCAGGACGTTTTTGGCGATCACCGGCACCATGGAGACGAACGAAAATCCGAACAGGTTGAGCACGATGGTGATCGCCAAGGTGGCTTTGATAGAACGGCTGGTGCGCGCATATTCCAGCCCCTCCAAGATGTTGGCGAAAAAGGCGGGCCGCTCGCCTTTCGGGCGCGCGCGGGCATAGACCACCGGCATCATCGCAAAGGCGGCGATCAGATAGAGGACAAGACCGACAAATAATGTGCCCGGCAGGCCGGCAAGCTCGAACAGGAAGCCGCCGGCGAAGGGGCCCAGCATGCGGGTCAAATTGGTGGTCGATGATTCCAGGCCCATGGTCGCGCCGAGATTCTCGATACCCGCGATCTCGGCGATCATGGTGCGCCGGATGGGCAGCTCCAACGTCCAGAATGTGCCGCTGAAAAATACCACGATGCCCAGTTGCCAGACCTGCAACTCTCCGGTCCAGGCCAGCCAGGCGAGGCTGCCGTAAACCCCGGCCAGGAAGAACATGGAAAACACCAAAAGCTTTTTGCGGTCGACCATTTCGGCCAGCGCGCCGGCTGCCGCGCCGAACAGGAACATCGGGATAATGCGCACGAACAAAGTCAGTCCCACAAAGAAGGCCGAGCCGGTGATCTGCAGCACATAGACGCTGACCGCCAGCACATCCATCCAGCGCATGAAACCGCCGAGGGCGCCAGCCAGCCAGACCAGGCGGAAATCTCGCTGCGCCAAAAGCATCAGTGGTGCCGCACGCGTCTTGGCGCCGGGAAGGGGTTGCGTATCGGACAAGCAGGTTTTCCTGAATAGTTACGCCCGGCGGGATGGCTACCGGGTGCCGGACTTTAACAAGCAGTTGCCAATTTGTCAGGGGGAGGCGCCGGGGCTAGACTGAGGCGGCAAAAACTCAGGGAGGAAACGATCATGATCAACCGCGAGACGCTCACCGTCGACGGCAGCGATATGCTGACCCTGTCGGCGTTGCCGGAGGGAGCTGGGCCGCACCCGGTCTACATCGAATGCTGCCACGCGCCGGGGCAGGACGGCTTCACCGAAAATGTGTTGGAGCGTTGGGCCGAGGTCGGCTACGCCGCCTATTCGCACAATCTGTTCCACCGCCAGGGGCCGGACGCCAAGGGCCGCGAAGCCTTAGGCATCCTTACCGATGAAGAACTGGTCCGCGATTGCGAAGCCCTGGTTGCCCATGCCCGCACTGGCATGGGCGAGGACGCAAAGCTGACCATCGGCGGCCATTGCATGGGCGGGCGCGTGGCCTTATTGGCCGGCGCCTCCATCGATGGCTTCTATGCCGTCGCCGATTTCTGGGGCGGCAATGTGATGACCGCCAAGGGCCGCGATGCGCCCACGGTTATAGACATGGTTGGCAATATTACCTGTCCGGTGATTGGCTTCTTCGGCAACGATGACGGCAACCCGGCGCCGGAAGATGTGGACCGGCTGGACGCAGAGCTGAGCCGCCACGGCGTCACCCACACATTTCACCGCTACGATGGGGCAGGGCACGCCTTTCAGAATTTCCTCAACGAAGCCAATTATCGGGAATCCCAGTCCGAAGACGCCTGGGGCAAGGTCATCACATTTTTTGGCGACGCCTTGGCTTGATTTTCCATCGCAGCATCCAAAAAGAAATCGGGCGCCGTTAAGGCGCCCGAATAGTTTGGAAGAGAGGGGGGAGGAGAGAGGCAAATTCGGTCAGTCCGTGGGGTGCGGGCCGTTCAGGGGGTGATCTTGATCTAGGGGCATCGCTTGGCTCCGTTGCAATTTGTCATGCGAGGGTTATGCAGGGGGCAGAGGCGGTTTTTGGGTGACGCAGTTGTGATGGCCAATGGGTCTGGCGCACCCTCGCCGCCATCGCCATAATTCGCCGCCTGAAATTAAGGATCAGCATGCTCGACGATACATCCACCGATGCCGCCATCGCCCGGCTTATCGAAAAGGCCGAGGGCGACGATTGGACACCGGCCACCGATATCGATTGGAATTTGCAAATCAAATATCCCTTCTGGTTCCGGAAACGCACCTACCGCTCTCTGGTCTCCCAGTTCCATCACGGCGAGAAGGCGGTGATGCAAATGTGCGATCATCTGGCGCCGCTGCTGGATGATGACGAGGCGCGGCGCTTCGTTGCGTTGCAGCGGCGCGACGAGGCCAAGCATGCGGACGTCTACGGCGCCTATGCGGAACGCCTCGGCGGCATCCAGCCGATGGAGCCGGCGCTGGATGCGGTGTTGCGCGAAAGCCGTGACTGGCCGGGCTCCGCCGCCGGTATCATCCTGGCCTTCCACATGGTGTTTGAAGGCGGCGCCGTGGGGCTTATCGAAAAGCTGGTGCGCCGTTTCCCATGCCCGTTGTTCGCCGCCCTCAACGCCCGCATCCTGATCGACGAAGCCCGCCACGTAGCCTTCGGGCGGCATTACTTAGGCCGCCAATTACCGCTGATGCCGGCGGGCGAACGCATCGCCCTTTACCGCTGGGTGCAGGGTCTTTGGTACCGGGCCGGCGCCGAGACACGCGCGCGCTACACTTGGCCGGTGGCTATGGTGACCCGGCTCGGCTCGGACTGGCTGGAAGCCGGATGGCAGCGCCAGTCGGGCATCCTGATCGGCATCGGGCTGATCAGCGAAGCCGAACGGGAAAGCCTCGGTGCTGCGCGGCGATGATATCGGTCATCATACCGGTGCACAACGAAGCGGGGCGGCTCGAAGAACTGATCGGCGGGCTGCGGGCCGAGACCACGGCGCATGAGATTATCGTCGTCGATGGCGCCAGTCAGGACGGCAGCGCCGATCTGGCGCGCAGCCTTGGCGCCACGGTTCTGGCGTCTGGGGGCGGGCGCGGCGGCCAACTGGCGGCGGGCGCCAGCCAGGCCAGCGGTGATGTCATTCTATTTCTACATGCCGATACAGGGTTTCCCCAAGATGGATTGGCGCTGATCGAAGCCAAGCTGGCGGACGGCAAATTCGGCGGCGGTAATTTTGCCATTCGCTTCGAAGGCACGCGCCTGTTTATCCGCGTCCTCAATCGCTTCTACGCCTGGTTCCGCCGCTATGGGCTGTATTATGGCGACTCGGCGATCTTTGTCCGGCGCGAGATTCTGGATGCCATCGGCGGCATTCGCCCGTTGGCGCTGATGGAAGATTACGATCTCAGCCGCCGCCTGGAAAAAGCCGGCGCAACTGTTTGCATTCAAGAGAAACCTGTCTTCACCTCGTCCAGGCGCTTCGAGGGACGCAGCGCCATCGCCATTGTCTGGGAATGGCTCTATATCCACGCGCTCTATCATCTCGGCGTCGCACCGGAACGCCTGGCCCGCATCTATGACAGCAGCCGGGAAACCTCTATGAAACAAGAGTTGCGTTGAATAATTCGATGGTGCGCTTCCAGGCCAATTCCGCCGCGCCTCTGTCATAGCGGGGCGTGGTGTCGTTGTGGAAGCCGTGATTGACGCCATCGTAAATGTGCGCCGAAAAATTCTTGCCATGGGCTTTTAACGAGGCTTCGAACGCTGGCCAGCCGCCATTGATGCGCCGGTCCAGCCCGGCGTAGTGGATCGATAGCGACGCGTTGATTTTGGCCACGTCCGCATCCCCGGGCTGACGCCCATAGAACGGCGCGGCGGCGGCCAGGCCGGGCTTGGCGGCCGCCATGGCATTGGCAACGCCGCCGCCATAACAAAAGCCGACGACGCCGATTTTTCCGTTGGAGGCGGCGTCCGCGTCCAGCCGGTCATAGGCGGCGAAAAAATCCTGCAGTAATTTGCCCCGGTCCAGCTTGCGCTGCATGGTGCGCCCGTCCGCATCGTTGCCCGGATAGCCGCCGAGGGGGCTCAAGCCGTCCGGCGCCAGGGCGTTGAAGCCGGCCACCGCGACGCGCCGTGCTACATCTTCGATATAAGGATTAAGGCCCCGGTTCTCGTGCACCACGACAACACTGCCGCGCTTGCCGCCGCCAGTGGGCCGCACCATGAGCCCGCTGACGTTGCCATGGCCTTTGGGCGACGCGTAGGTAATCCGCTCTGCCTTGATGCGGGCATCGCCGGGCTTGATCTGCCGGGCGAGGGCGTAGTTGGGCGACAGCGCATCCAGCAGCATGGATGCGGTGACGCCGCCGACGGCAAACTTTGCAGCGCGCCTCAGAAACCCGCGCCGGTCAATCTGCCCGTGCACGTAGCGGTCAAACAGGTCAAGAAGTTCCTGGTCGTATTCGTCGGCGGTCTGGCGGGGCATGGCAGGCTCTCCAATAGATATACAATGGGGAATTGGCTGGACCTTAACAGTTAGCCCCTCTCGCCTCGATCCAAATGTGGTGGGTTCAATATAAATTGATGGTGCCGGCTGCAGGAGTCGAACCCGCGACCCCCTGATTACAAATCAG
>JABHAA010000158.1 GCA_018674495.1 Rhodospirillaceae bacterium
ATTGGGCGAGTTCGAAAGCGGCGCCGTTGCCGAATTCATCGGCCCGGTGGGCTCGGTGGTCGTCGGCGGCATCGGCACCATCGCGGTGGCGCTGATATTCGCAAAGTATTTCCCGAATTTGCGCCGGGTGGATGCGTTGGAAGCGGACCATGTGATGGCGGCGTCGGAAAAAGCGGCCGCCGAGGCGGGAGCGGCATAGCGTATGGACAATGTGTATACATATCCTATATGATGTTTAACGACGCTTTGCACTGGAGAGTGACCATGACTTCCGCCACCAAGGCCATGCAGGCCGATGAGAAAGAGCCGAAAAACGTAACCATCAACATCCGTGTCTCGGCTTACCTCAGAGATTTGATCGATCAAGCGGCGTCGGTCATGGGAACGTCCCGCAGTGACTTCATGCTGGAAAGCGCGCGGGTGCGGGCCGAGGACGTGCTCCTGGACCAGAAGCTGTTTGCCCTTGATTCGGAGCCCTTCAATGCGTTTGTCGAAGCCTTGGATAATCCGGCGCCGCCCTCCAAGAAATTGAAGCAGCTTCTTGCACGGAAGGCTCCATGGGAGACGGCGTGACGCCCGATAGCGAAGGCCCTTCTGAATTCAGCGCCCCCCAGCCTCTATCCGGCAGCCACGGCGCATCAGCGTTCGATTGCGGCAATCCGGAATTGAACCATTGGCTGCAAAATACCGCGCCTGGAAGCGAAGGCAAAAGCGCGCGCACTTACGTTGTTGTCTCGGAAGGCCAGATCGCCGGATATTATTGCTTGGCGGCCGGCGCGGTGTTTCGCAAAAATCTTCCAACCGCCCGGACAAGGCGCAATACGCCAAGTGAGGTTCCGGTCATTGTATTGGGGCGCTTGGCCACGGATAGCCGGTTTCAAAATCAAGGCATCGGCGGCGGCATGTTGAAAGACGCGATATCGCGCGCCATCGAGTCATCGAAATCTATCGGCATCCGCGCGGTCGTGGTTCATGCAATCGACGACGACGCCATTGCATATTATCTCGGATTCGGGTTTTTGCCGTCCCCAATTGATCGGCGCACGTTGGTGCTACCTATCGAGACTGCCATTGCCGCCCTCCCATAAGCGCCCCTCCGCCGCCCCATTATCGCCACATTGCACCAATATATAACTCCCACTCGCGAGACTTGCCTGGCGGGTGCGCGGGGGTGTGTTTATGGGGGAATCATGGTAGGGATCGGGCGAATCTAAATCCGCCGTTTTGGCGCATATCTTCCCACCATTCAGAGCGATCAGGAACCATGGCAGGCCATTCTCAATTCAAAAACATCATGTACCGCAAGGGCGCCCAAGACGCCAAGCGCGCCAAGCAATTCGCCAAGCTTATCCGCGAAGTGACCGTGGCCGCCAAATCGGGGCTGCCCGATGCGGACCAGAACCCGCGTCTGCGCTCGGCGATCACGGCGGCGCGCGCCGCAAATATGCCGAAAGACAATATCGACCGGGCGATCAAGCGCGTCGCCGGCGGCGATGACGCTGAGAACTTCGAAGAGGTGCGCTACGAAGGCTATGGCCCTGGCGGTGTCGCGGTGATCGTTGAAGCGCTCACCGACAACCGCAATCGCACCGCGTCTGAAGTGCGCTCCGCCTTCGTCAAACATGGCGGCAACCTGGCCGAGACCGGCGCCGTTTCGTTCATGTTCGAACATGTGGGCATGATCAATTACGGCGCCGATGCGGGCGATGCCGACGCGGTATTCGAGGCTGCCTTGGAAGCCGGCGCCGATGATGTGGAATCGGGCGAGGGCGGTCACGACATCTATTGCGCGCCGGATGATTTCGCGGCGGTGCGGGATTCCCTGGAAGCCGCGCTTGGTGCGCCCGTGCAGGCGCGCCTCGATTGGCGCCCGCAGAACACGGTGGAGGTGGACGAACACCAGGCCGAAACCTTGATGAAGATGCTCGACACCTTGGAAGACAGCGACGACGTGCAACGGGTCGCCGCCAACTTCGATATCTCCGACGAGATCATGGCGCGGCTCAGCGCTTAATGGGAGCTTTTTTTAGCGGATGATCAGACTGATCGGCATAGACCCGGGGCTTCGCAACACCGGTTGGGGCATCATCGATTGCGACGGCAATCGCCTTGCCCATGTGGCCGACGGCGCCGTCCATTCCAAATCCAAAGACCCGTTGGCTGCCCGCCTTAGCCAGCTATATGACGGGCTCGCCGAAGTGATTGCGCGCTATGGACCAGCAGAAGCCGCCATTGAAGAAACCTTTGTCAACGTCAACGCGGTCTCGACCTTGAAATTGGGACAGGCGCGGGGCATCGCGCTTTTGGCGCCGGCGCGGGCCGGGCTGGTGGTGGCCGAATATTCCCCCAACGTGATCAAGAAATCGGTGGTCGGCGCCGGCCACGCGGCCAAGCAGCAAGTGCAGATGATGGTATCGACAATCCTGCCGGGCTGTCTGGCATCGTCCGCCGACGCCGCCGATGCGCTGGCCATCGCCATCTGCCATGCCCATCATCGGACAGCGCCGGCCTTGAAGCTGGCCGCCGGAGAAGCCGCTCTATGATCGCCAAGCTAACAGGCGTCCTCGACACCTCCGGCGAGGGATGGGCGGTGATTGATGTGAACGGGGTCGGCTATTTGATCTTCTGCTCGAACCGCACGTTAGGGGTTTTGGCCGGCGTCACCGGCGCGGTCTCGGTGTTCGTCGAAACCCATGTGCGCGAGGACCATATCCATCTCTACGGCTTCGCCGACGAAGGCGAGCGCGAGGGCTTTAAATTGCTGACCACCGTCCAAGGGGTCGGCGCCAAAGTTGCCCTGGGCATCCTGTCGGCGCTCACCGTTGATGCCTTGGCGCAAGCGGTGGCGGCGGGCGACAAGGCGGCGGTTTCCCAGGCGCAAGGGGTGGGTCCGAAACTGGCGACACGCATCGTTACCGAATTGAAGGACAAGGTGGGCGGCATCGCGCTTGGCACGGCGGCTTTGCGGGCGAATGCGCAAGGGGCGGTCCCGGCTGGCGAGGGCGGCGAAAATGCGGCGGCGGCGGATGCGGTTTCGGCGCTGGTCAATCTGGGCTATGGGCGCACCGAAGCCTTTGGCGCGGTGGCCCGCTCGGTGCAGCGGCTGGGCAGCGACGCAGGCTTGGACAGCTTGATCCGGGATGGTCTTGGCGAGCTTGGCTCCGCCGAGACCCATGCGTGACGGTATGGACGGCGAGCGCGAAATCGATCCCCGCGAAGCGCCTGCCGATCAGCCGGAGGTGCAATTGCGCCCGCAGCGCCTGGACGAGTTCATCGGCCAGCCGCGTATCCGCGAGAATTTGAGCATGGCGGTGGAGGCGGCGCGTCTGCGCGTCGAAGTGATGGATCACACGCTGCTATATGGCCCGCCCGGCCTCGGCAAGACGACGCTGGCGCGCATTGCGGCGTCGGAATTGGGCGTCGGCTTTCGCGCCACGTCGGGGCCAGTGATCGCCAAGTCCGGCGATCTGGCGGCGATCCTCACAAATCTTCAACCCCGCGACGTTTTGTTTATCGACGAAATTCACCGCCTGCAGCCGGTGGTCGAGGAGATATTGTATCCGGCCATGGAAGACGGCGAGCTGGATTTGATCATCGGCGAAGGCCCGGCGGCAAGGAGTGTGCGCATCGATCTGCCGCCGTTCACGCTGATCGGCGCCACCACGCGCTCAGGCCTCCTCACCACGCCGCTGCGCGACCGGTTCGGTATTTTGTTGCATATGTCGTTCTATGATCCAGGCGAGCTGACCACCATCGTCAAGCGCAGTGCCGCCATATTGGAGTTGGACGTCACCGACGAAGGCGCGCTGGAAATCGCCAGACGATCCCGGGGCACGCCGCGCGTCGCCGGCCGCCTGTTGCGCCGGGTGCGGGATTTCGCCCTGGTCAATGGCGAAGCGACCGTCGACAAAAAAGTCGCCGACGCGGCCCTCGGCAAGCTGGAAGTGGACCGCCTTGGCCTGGATGAATTGGACCGGCGCTTCCTTAAATTAATTGCCGAAAACTATGGCGGCGGGCCGGTGGGCGCGGAAACCTTATCGGCGGCTCTGTCGGAAGAGCGCGACACCATCGAAGAAGTGATCGAGCCGTATTTGATCCGCGAAGGATTGTTGATGCGCACGCCGCGCGGCCGGGTGTTGGCCGAGGGTGCCTACCGGCATTTGGGGTTGGCGGCGCCGGCCAACCAGACACAGTTGGAGCTTATGGCCAGCCAGGATGAGGACGATGAATAATCTGTCCAAAAGCCAGGCCGGCAACCAAACTCAAAACCATATCCACGCCTTGCGCGTCTATTGGGAAGACACCGATGCCGCCGGCATTGTCTATTACGCCAACTATCTGAAATACACGGAGCGGGCGCGCTCGGAAATTCTCTATGCCGCCGGCATCGATCAGACCGAGATGCGCGAAACCGGCGGCGTTGTTTTGGCAGTGCGCGCCTGCAACACCGAATATCATCTCCCGGCAAGGCTTGGCGATCAATTGGAAGTGCATACAGCCGTGATTGCTGTCAAAGGCGCCAGTTTCGAATTGCGCCAGACCGTTATGCGCGGCATCGATGCGCTGGTGGTGATGGATGTGCGTCTGGCCTGCATCGATCCTATCAGCGGCAAGCCGGCGCGCCTGCCGGCCCAGATCAAGGCGGTGCTGTCCGGCACTAAGGTATAGCCAAAGAATGTTGCGTTAAGGAAAAAATATGGAATCCGAAACCCTGAACGCGGCGGGTATTGCCGCCGCTTATGACTTTTCAATCTGGTCGCTATTTTTGCGCGCCGATGTCATCGTCAAGGCGGTGATGATTGCCCTGATCGTCGCCTCGGTATGGTGCTGGGCGATCATCTTCGAAAAAGTCCGGCGCTTGCGCCGCCTCAACGCCGACGCCTCCAGCTTCGAAGACCGCTTCTGGTCTGGCGGCTCGCTGGACGAGCTGTATGATAATATGGGCGCCCAGCCGCGCGATCCCATGTCGGCGGTGTTCTCGGCGGCGATGCGCGAATGGCGGCGCTCCGCAGATGCCGGCTATTCCACCCCGGCGGTGGGATCGAGCCTGATGGAGCGTGTCGGCCGGGTCATGGACGTCACCGTGAACCGCGAGATCGAACGGGTCGAGCGGCAATTGACGATCCTCGCCTCGACCGGCTCGACGGCGCCGTTCATCGGCCTGTTCGGAACTGTCTGGGGCATCATGAATTCGTTCCAGGCGATTTCAATCACCAAAAACACGTCCCTCGCGGTGGTCGCGCCGGGTATCGCCGAGGCGTTGTTCGCCACTGCGCTCGGTCTGGTGGCGGCGATCCCGGCGGTGATCGCCTATAACAAGATATCAAAAGATGTGGACCGCTATGCGTCCCGCCTGGATGATTTTGCCAACGAATTTTCGGCGATCATTTCGCGCCAGTTGGAAGGGCGCGAATAGACATGGCAATGGGCACCGCATCGGGAAATGGGAGCGGCGGCGGGCGCCGGTGGAAGCGCACCCGCACCCGGCCGATGAGCGATATCAACGTCACCCCGATGGTCGATGTGATGCTGGTGCTTTTGATTGTCTTCATGGTGACGGCGCCGTTGTTGACGGTCGGCGTGCAGGTGGACCTACCCGAAACTCGGGCCAGCCTGATCAGCGATCCCGATGAGCCGTTGGCGGTTTCCATTGATGCCGACGGCGCCATATTTTTGCAGGATACCGCTATCGAATTGACGGTGCTGGCTGCCCGGCTGATTGCCATCACCGGCGCCAACCCGGATATCCGTATCTTTGTGCGCGGCGACAGAAACATCGGCTATGGCCGGGTCATGCAGGTGATGAGCACCATCAATCGGGCCGGCTTCAAGAAGGTGGCGCTGATCACCCAGGCGCCGCGCGGCGATACCAGGCGGCGCGCCAAGCGGGCCAAGAAACCGGCGGCGAAGAAGTAAACGCCATGCGGGCTCCCATCCTATATTCGGTTGCCTTTCATGTGGTCATCGTTGGGGTCAGCGTCGTTGGCCTGCCACTGGTGCGCAAGCTGCCGCCGCCAACGGATATTCCGATCATCGTGGAGTTAATTGAAACCGGACCGGAAACCAATGTGCCGGCGCCGGAGCCGAAGGTAAAACCGAAACCCAAGCCCGAAGCGAAAAAGAAACCGCCGCCAGCGCCGCCCAAGCCGAAGGTGAAAAAAGCACCGCCGGCGCCGCCGAAGCCGGAACCGGCGCCGGAAGTGGCCGCCGTTCCGCCGCCGCCAACACCGAAGCCGAAACCAAAGCCTAAGCCGAAACCAAAACCAGAGCCGAAGCCGAAGCCGAAGGTCAAGGCGAAGCCGCAGCCGCCGAAGGTGTTTGCCCGGGTGCGTCCGTCGCGGAAGCCGAAAATGCCGGATCGTTTCGCTGCGGTTTTGAAAAACCTGGAGAAGGATTTCAAACGCCCGGCGCCGGCGCCGGAAAAGGAGAAGGAAAAAAAGAAGGCGGCGCCGAAGCCGGAAATTATGGATCAGCTGGCGAAGACGCTCTCTCGCCGGCCGCGCGAGTTCGATCCCACCAAGCGGATCACCCAGAACGAAATCGACGCCATGGCCAACACGGTACGCCGGGCCATGCTGAAATGCTGGAACTTCCAGCCCGGCGCCAAGGGCGCGCGTGATATCGTGATCACCATTAAATTGAAACTGTCGCCGACCGGACATTTTCAAGGCGGCGAGCTTGTTAACCGCGCCACCTACCTGTCGGACCCATTTAAACTGGCCGCCGCCGAAAGCGCTTGGCGGGCAGTGCGCAATCCGAATTGCAATCCCTATGATCTGCCGAGGGACAAATACGAGATATGGAAAGACTTGACCTTGACCTTCAATCCCCGCGAAATGTTCGGGCAATGAGTATTATCACCCGATTGTGGAAGGCGATACCCTCCGGCCACGCCGTGCTCGCGTCCCTGTTTGTGGCGCTTTGGATGGCTCCGGCTGAGGCCGAGCTGCGTGTCGATATCACCCGGGGCTCGGTGCGGGCGATGCCCATCGCGGTCACCAATTTCATCGGCACTGAGGCCCGCGAACGCGACATCGGGCGTGACATCGCCGCCGTGATCAAATCTGATTTGGAGCTTTCGGGCCTCTTTAAGCCGATCGATCCGAAGGCCTTTATCGCCGTCGAGACGTCTTTGGATACGGTCCCCAATTTCCAAAATTGGAGCGTCCTCAACGCCGATGCCCTGGCGCAAGGTAGGGTTACGTTGCTGGCGGGAAACCGCATCCGCATCAAGTTCCGGCTTTGGGACGTGGCGCCGCAGAAGCAAAGCTTCGGGCAAAAATTTACCACCGTCGCCTCCAACTGGCGGCGCATCGCGCATATTATATCTGACGCCATCTATAAGCGGGTTACCGGCGAGGACGGCTATTTCGACACGCGCATAGTCTATATCGCCGAAACCGGCCGCGGAGACCGGCGCATCAAGCGCCTGGCGATCATGGATTGGGACGGCGCCAACCACCACTTCCTGACCGACGGCAATGATCTGGTGCTGACGCCGCGCTTCTCGCCGAGCCGCCAGGAAATCACCTATATGTCCTATTTCCGCAACGTGCCCCGGGTCTATATTTTCAACATCGAAACCGGGCGCCAGGAGATGCTGGGCGATTTTCCGGGCATGACATTCGCGCCGCGCTTTTCGCCGGACGGCAACAAAGTCATCATGAGCATGGCCAAGGACGGCAATACGGAAATCTACACCATGGATTTGCGCACCCGCGCGGTCAAAAGGCTGACCCGCCATTCGGCCATCGACACGTCGCCCTATATATCGCCGGACGGCAAAAAGGTCGTGTTCAATTCGGATCGCTCCGGCGGTCAGCAGCTTTACGTGATGAACGCCGACGGCTCGTCCGTCAAACGTATCAGTTTCGGCAAGGGCCGCTACGCTACGCCGGTCTGGTCGCCGCGCGGTGATCTGATTGCCTTCACCAAGATATCGGGTGGCAAATTTTTCATCGGCGTCATGGCGCCGGACGGTTCCGGCGAGCGTCTGCTGGCCGATGGCTTCCTGGTGGAATCGCCGACCTGGTCGCCGAATGGCCGGGTTTTGATGTTTTTCCGGGAAACGCCGTTGTCCAGAAAAGGCGGCAAACGGACCCGACTTTTCTCGATTGATCTTACCGGCCAGAATGAACGCCAGATTGTGACACCCATGGATGCATCGGACCCGGCGTGGTCCCCCTTGATTCCATGACCGGCGCGGCCTATAATGTGTATAAGTAACAAGGATTTAACGCTCGGATAGTACGGTAGGGTATATTCGGCGGCAATTCTGTTGCAATAGATTTGGAAATTTGCATCTATCGTTACTATATGTAGTTTTGTCATTAACACCCATCCCAGTTTCCGTCAGGGGGACAGAAATATGCGTTTAAAGAAAATCGGTTTTGTTATTGCGGGCATGTTTCTTTTGGCGGCGTGTGAATCCACGTCGGTTGAAGAAGGTGCATCGTCGGGCACCGGCGCTAAATCGGGCGGCGCGTCGAGCACCTCGTCCATGGCCAGCACCGGCAACCGGGCTGCGGCCTCGGCGATCCGCGATGGCTCACCGCAGGATTTTGTCATTAATGTGGGTGACCGCGTGTTTTTCGGATTGGACAAGTCTAGCATCCGCGCCGACCAGCGCCCGCAGCTTGAAAAGCAAGCCGCCTGGCTGAAGAATTTCCCGGCTACCCAGATCAGTATCGAAGGCCATGCCGACGAACGGGGCACCCGCGAATACAACCTAGCGCTGGGCGAGAGGCGCGCCAATTCGGCCCGCGATTTCCTGGTTGCGCTGGGCGTCAACCCGGGGCGCATCAAAACCGTTTCATTTGGCAAGGAGCGCCCGGTCGCCCTTGGCCATGAAGAAGCTTCGTGGCGCCAAAATCGCCGTTCGGTTTCCGTTGTGGTCGCTGCCGGCAGCTAATTGAACAAAAATGTTCTCGAATTTTGGGCGCCCGTTTCCCTTGATTGGGGGACGGGCGCCTTGTTTTTGACATGATTTTTCGGCACAAGGTCAGCGGGAATCAATCAATGCTGAAACGCCAATCCAAAGTATTTTGTCTGGCCGCGCTGGCCGCGCTGGTCCTTATTTCGGGGCTCGGCCTTGGCGTGTCCGAAGCAGCGGCGCAGGAGCGCCGGCTGGAAGACTTGCTCAACAAGATGGAACGGTTGGAGCGGGATATGCGCGTTATGAACCGCCAGCTCTATCGCCGGGGGCCGGCTGCCGGCGCGGCGCCCGGCGCCCGTCCCACAGCCCCCGCCGCTGGCTCCGCAACCCCCGCCGCCAGCGCGCCGCCCACCGGCGGTATGCGCTTGGAAAACGCTTATGTAGCGCGCCTCGAAGCCCGCTTGGACGATCTGGAAAGTGAAATTCGCAGTGCCACCGGCAACATCGAAAATTTTAACCATTCCATGACCCAGATTTCTTCGCGCCTCGATAAGCTGGTGGCCGATATGGAACTGCGGCTGTCGGATATGGAGAAGCGCCAGTTGCAGGCTTCGGCGGGCGCGCCCTCGGCGTCCGCTGCGCCGGCCCAACCCGGCTTCCAGGCGTCGCCGCCCAGCCAGCAAATCAGCGGCGTCGCCCGCCCGCCGGCAGTGCAGCAGTCCGGTCCCGCAACTGGCGGGCCATCCTTCGCCCGCCCGGCGCAAAACCTGGGCGCAATTTCGCCGAGCGATCTGGCTGCCGTGAGGCGCGGCGAAAGCCCGCCGCCCGCATCGGCGCAACCCGCGGCCACCGCTCAGCCCTCCCGCCCGGCGCCGCCGGTGGTGCGCACGATACTGCCCAAGGGATCGGTTCAGGCGCGCTATAAATTTGCCCAGGATCTGGTGCACCGGGCGGAATATGACAAGGCCGCCGAGGCTTTTCAGGAATTCATTGCCGCCCATCCGGACGACAAGCTGATTTCCAATGCCCGCTATTGGCTGGGCCGGACCTTTTATGTGCGCCGCGAATACCGTTCCGCCGCCGAGGTGTTCTTGAAAGGCTTCCGGGGCGACCCGACGGGCAACAAGGCGCCCGACAATCTCTTGAGCCTCGGCATGTCCCTGTCGCAAATGGACAAGAAAGCTGACGCTTGCGCCATGTTTGGCAAGCTGGCGAGCGATTTTCCCAGCGCCCCCAGCCGCATTACCAGATTGTTGCAGCGTGAGCGGAGCCGCGCCGACTGTGGCTAACGCGGTCGCCCTCTCAGCGCCGGCCCCAGAATATCCGGAACCGCTTGGCGCCTCTGAATTCGATCAGCTGATGGATGCCAACCGGGTACCGGCAGGCGCCGCCATCGCGGTCGCTGTATCGGGCGGCGGCGATTCCATGGCGCTGGCGCTGTTGGCCGATGATTGGTGCCGGCGTCATGGCGGCACGCTCACCGCGTTGACGGTGGATCATGGCCTCCGCGCCGGATCGGACGCCGAGGCATCAAAGGTTGGCGGCTGGCTGGCAGCGGCGGGCATCGGCCACCGGATTTTGGTCTGGGACGGCGATAAGCCGGCTACCGGCATTCAAGCGGCGGCACGCGCCGCCCGCTATGGTTTGCTGACCGATTGGGCGCGCCGCAACCGCACCTGCCATATTCTGGTGGCCCATAATCTGGAAGATCAGGCGGAAACATTCCTTATGCGGGCCGCCCAAGGCGCCGGCATGTATGGCCTGGCCGGCATGGCGCCGGTTTCCCGGAGACGCGGCGTCGGCATTCACCGGCCATTGCTTGAAATTTCCGGCGCGCGGCTCCGCCAGACACTCACCGCAAAGTGCCAGCAATGGATAGAAGATCCGTCGAACGCCAATCCCGCCTTCCAGCGCACACACACGCGGCGGCTAGTGACGGCGCTTGGCCAAGTGGGGGCGCCGGCAACCCGTCTGGCTTTGCTGGCCGGTCACTTCCGCAGCGCCCGCACAAGGCTCGATGGCTTGGCGGGCGCGCTGATCGGCGGCGCCGTTGTCCGCCACACCACCGGATATTGCCAGTTGCAAACCCAAATCTTTCGGTGCGCCCCATTGATGGTTGCCCTCCATGCCTTGCGCAAAATACTGGGTGAGATTGGTGGGCGCGACTATCCTGCCAGTGGTGACAAATTGGAGCGCGGATTGGGGCGGCTGTTGGATTCCGGCGATGACCGCGCCTTTACCCTGGCAGGCTGCCGCATCATCAAGGCGGGCGGTGGTCCGGGTACTGTTTTGATCTGCCGCGAGGAACGCAATGCGGGCGAGCGTCTGACCGTTACTGCCGGCGGGCGCCTGTTTTGGCGGGGCGTGTTTGAGATTGCACTCGAAGGCCGGGATGGCGGCAGCGACGGGCCGGTCTATCTGGGGCCATTGGGGCAGGTCGGGTGGTCGGAAATTGCCTCGAAAATTGAGGGCGGCGATGCCCTTTTGCCACCATTTCCGGTGCGTACGGCGCTGCCGGCCCTGTTTGATCGCACCGGCGTTGCCGAAGTGCCGCATCTCGGCTATGTCAGGGTAGCCGGTCGATTGCCCGTCATCGGCATCGACTGGGTCCGCCCGGCTTTGTAAAAAATGCCCGCTAGCCCTTGTAATTCAGCCGCTACGGACTATTTGATTTGTCTGGGAGTGGTAAAAAAATATAAAGTGATTTTCAATGCCGCTACCAGGACGCTATAGAGTGGCAAATCCAGGATCCGAAATCCGGGCCCAAATGTTGATAAGAAAAGGGACAGAATATTGAATATTCGTAAAAACTTGGCCGTCTGGGTGATTGTCGCGGTCCTTGTTTTCACCCTGTTCAACCTGTTTCAGGGCACCAGTGACCGCAGTCCGCACCAGTCGCTGGCCTTTTCCGATTTCGTCGCCGAAGTCAATAACGGCACGGTGCGCGACGTAACCATCCAGGGCAAGAAAATTACCGGCCATTTCGAAGACGGCCGCGCCTTTCGCTCCTACGCGCCGAACGATCCGACGCTGATCCCCAAGCTCGGCGAAAAGGGCGTGCATATCACGGCGCTGCCCATCGAAGACGAAGTGCCGTCTTTGTTCGGCATATTGATCTCCTGGTTCCCGATGCTGCTCTTGATCGGTATCTGGATATTCTTCATGCGCCAGATGCAGTCGGGCGGCGGCAAGGCCATGGGCTTCGGCAAATCCCGGGCGCGCATGCTGACCGAGCACACCGGACGCGTCACGTTCGAAGACGTCGCCGGCATCGACGAAGCCAAGCAGGAGTTGGAGGAAATCGTCGAGTTTTTGAAAGACCCGGCCAAATTTCAGCGCCTCGGCGGCAAAATTCCTAAGGGCTGCTTGCTGGTTGGCCCTCCGGGCACCGGCAAGACGCTGCTGGCGCGCGCCATCGCCGGCGAGGCAAACGTTCCGTTCTTCACCATATCGGGGTCCGACTTCGTTGAAATGTTTGTCGGCGTTGGCGCCAGCCGTGTCCGCGACATGTTCGAACAGGGCAAAAAGAACGCGCCCTGCATCATCTTTATCGACGAGCTGGACGCCGTCGGCAGACACCGGGGCGCCGGCCTCGGCGGCGGCAATGACGAGCGCGAACAGACCCTCAACCAGCTTCTGGTGGAGATGGACGGCTTCGAAAGCAACGAAGGCGTCATTCTGATCGCCGCCACCAACCGTCCGGACGTTCTCGATCCGGCTTTGCTCCGGCCCGGCAGGTTCGATCGCCAGGTGGTGGTCCCCAACCCCGACATCGTCGGCCGCGAAAAGATTTTGAAGGTGCATATGCGCAAAGTGCCGTGCGCGCCGGATGTGGATGCCAGGGTTATCGCCCGCGGCACGCCCGGCTTTTCCGGCGCTGATCTGGCCAATCTGGTCAACGAAGCGGCGCTATTGGCGGCGCGCACCGGCAACCGCATGGTGACCATGGCCGAGTTTGAATTCGCCAAGGATAAGGTGATGATGGGTGCCGAGCGGCGTTCCATGGTCATGTCCGACGAGGAAAAGAAGCTGACCGCCTATCACGAGGCCGGCCACGCCATCGTCGGCATCAATGTTCCGAAACACGATCCGCTGCATAAAGTCACTATCATTCCCCGCGGGCGGGCGCTGGGCGTCACCATGTCGCTGCCGGAAAAAGATAAATACAGCTATTCGAAGCTGGAGCTGGAATCGAAACTGGCGGTCATGTTTGGCGGACGGGTTGCCGAGATTAAAATATTCGGCGCCGAGAACGTCACCACCGGCGCTGGCAACGATATCCAGCAGGCCACCGAAATGGCGCGGCGCATGGTCACCGAATACGGCTTTTCCGAAAAGCTGGGGCCGTTGCGCTATACCGATAATGACGAGGAAATTTTCCTCGGCCATTCGGTAGCGCGCCACAAAAACGTGTCCGACGCCACGGCGCGCATGATCGACGAAGAGGTGCGCGGTCTGATCGAACACGCCGAGCAGAAGGCGGCCGGGATTGTCGATGAAAAATTCGACGATCTGGTTACCCTGGGCGAGGCATTGCTGGAATATGAGACCTTGTCGGGCACCGAAGTGAACGCGCTTCTGCGCGGCGAGCCGATCTTCCGCCCCGATGCCGACGACGATACCCCGTCCGAGGGACAGCCTAAGTCTTCGGTCCCGTCTAGCGGCGCCGGCCCGAAGGGCGCCCCCGGTAATCTCGATCCGGAGCCCCAGCCCAGCGGCTGAGCGTTGAGCTAGCCATGATGTTTGCCGGGCTCGATCTCGGACGCCCGTTGATCATGGGCATCGTCAATGTGACCCCCGACAGTTTTTCCGACGGCGGTGAGGCCTTCGATGCGGCCGACGCCATCGAACGCGGCTTGGCGCTGATCGCGGACGGCGCCGATATTATCGATGTGGGCGGCGAATCCACCCGCCACGGCGCCGAACCCGTAGCGCCCAAAACGGAAGCAGCGCGGGTGTTGCCTGTCATCACGGCCCTGGCGAAGGCGGGTGCGGTGGTTTCCATCGATAGCCGCCACGCCTCGGTTATGGGCGAAGCGGTGCAAGCCGGCGCCGCCATCATCAACGATGTCAGCGCGCTTAGCTTCGATGCCAATGCCTTGCGCGTTGCCGCCGATACCGGCGCCTCCGTCATCTTGATGCATATGAAGGGTACGCCCCAAACTATGGCCGGTATGGCCGAATATGACGATGTGGTGGCCGAAGTTTGCTCCTATCTTCGGATGCGAATCGATGTCTGTATTGCGGCCGGAATAGAGCGGACACGGATCTGCATCGATCCCGGCTTCGGTTTCGCCAAGCGGATGAAACACAATTATGAACTGCTGGACCGGTTGCCTGAGATCGCGGCCATCGGCCCAACCGTCTGCGCCGGTCTATCGCGTAAGTTCGGAAAGACCGAAAACCCCAAGGAACGCCTTGATATTTCCATCGACCTGGCGCGCCGCGCGGTTTCCGGTGGCGCCCGCATTATTCGCGTGCACGACGTCGCGGCGACGGTGGCCGGCCTGGCAGAGGCCCCCTGAAAAATACCGCAATAATTTGTTAAATGACCTTTCGCCCGGCTTGCGCTAAACCGGTTGCAGCATGATTAGAAAACTATTCGGAACCGACGGCATCCGGGGCACCGCCAATACGGCGCCCATGACCGCCGAAATCGCGCTCCAGGTGGGCATGGCGGCGGGGCTGCATTTCACCCGCGGCGATCATCGCCACCGGGTGGTGATCGGCAAGGATACGCGCTTGTCCGGCTATATGATCGAGCCCGCATTGACCGCCGGTTTTGTTGCCGCCGGCATGGACCCCATATTGGCCGGCCCGCTGCCGACGCCGGCCATTGCCATGCTGACCCGGTCTTTGCGCGCCGATCTGGGGGTGATGATATCGGCTTCGCACAATCCCTATCAGGACAACGGCATCAAGCTGTTCGGCCCCGACGGCTACAAATTGTCCGATCAAGCCGAAGCCGCCATCGAAGCGCGCATGGCAGGCGACATGGCGGGCGATCTGGCGCCGCCGGCAGGCTTGGGCCGAGCGCTGCGCCTGGACGATGCGCAAGGCCGCTATGTGGAGTTCGTGAAACGGACGATCCCGCGCCGCATCAGCTTGGACGGCATCAAGGTGGTTATCGATTGCGCCAACGGTGCCGCCTACAAGGTGGCGCCGGCGGTGCTTTGGGAACTGGGTGCTGAGGTGGTGCCGCTTGCCGTCAGTCCCGATGGCCTCAACATCAACGATGGCTGCGGCTCGACCCATCCGGAAGCCATGTGCAGCGCCGTGGTGGCCCATGGCGCCCATATGGGTATCGCCCTCGACGGCGACGCCGATCGGGTTTTGATCGCCGACGAGACCGGTGCGCTGATCGACGGTGATCAGATCATGGCGGTGATTGCCAAGCATTGGGCGGATGACGGCTGGCTGCAGGGCGGTGCGGTGGTCTCTACGGTCATGTCGAATTTGGGGTTGGAGCGGTATCTGGACGGAATCGGCCTCAAATTACTGCGTACCCAGGTGGGTGATCGGTATGTGGTCGAGCGCATGCGCGAATTGGGCTGCAATCTCGGCGGCGAGCAATCGGGCCATATTGTTATGGCCGATCACGGCACCACAGGCGATGGCCTGGCCGCCGCCTTACAGCTTTTGTCGATTATCTCGGCGAGCGGAAAACCAGTCAGCGAAGCTTGCCGGCCGTTCGAGCCGTTGCCGCAAATTCTGCGCAACGTGGCCGTCAATGGCGCCGCGCCGTTGGAAGATAGCGGTATCCAGAAGGCCATCAAAGCCGGCGAGGCACGCATGGGCAGCGATGGCCGCGTGCTGATCCGCGCGTCTGGCACCGAGCCTTTGGTCCGGGTCATGGCGGAGGGCAACGATAAGGCTTTGATCGATAGCGTCGTCGGCGATATTGTCGCCGAGATCGAACGCTTCGTTGCCGCCTGAGCATTTACAGGGAGCATCCATTTGCAGGGACGGGTTCTTATCGTCGCCGGGTCCGATTCCGGCGGCGGCGCCGGCATTCAGGCCGATATCAAGGCGGTAACCGCCCTCGGCGGGTTCGCCATGACCGCGATCACGGCGCTGACCGCACAAAATACCGAGGGCGTGTTCGCCATCCACGATGTGCCGGCCGATTTCCTGACCCGCCAGATGGAGGTGGTCTTGAGCGACATCGGCGCCGACTGCATCAAGATCGGCATGCTGCACCGGCCCGATATTATCGAAGTGGTGTGCGCGTCATTGGACCAATTGGCGCCGGATGTGCCGGTGGTGGTTGATCCGGTGATGGTCGCCAAGGGCGGCGCGTCCTTGCTGGCCGATGACGCCATGCAGACCTTAAAAAATTTGATGGTGCCCCGCGCCGCCATCCTAACCCCAAATATCCCCGAAGCTGAGGCCCTGGCGGGCCGCAGCGCGCCTGGGCTGGACGATGCCGAAGCGCTGGCGCAATCTTTGCTCGATCTTGGCCCCAAGGCGGTGCTCTTGAAAGGCGGCCACCGGGACGATGCCGAAGTGATGGATTTGTTGCTGGATGGGTCGGGCGCCCAACGCTTCACCAGCCCGCGCATTGAGACCAAGCACACCCACGGCACCGGCTGCACCCTGGCCTCGGCCATCGCTTGCGGCATCGCGCAGGGAATGGAAACCGCCGCCGCCGTCGCCCGCGCCCGGGACTATGTGCTGGAAGCCATCCGCACGGCGCCCGGATATGGTCACGGCCACGGGCCGCTCAATCATGGGCATACGATGGGGGATCGTTAGATGACCAAAGAGCTTTTCCGCGCCGACGCCTACACCCAATCCTGCGAAACCACGGTGGTCTCCGCTGATGCGCGCGGTATCGTCCTCGATGCTTCGGTGTTTTATCCGCGCGGCGGCGGGCAGCCCGGAGATTCCGGCGCCCTCCACCTGGCCGATGGGACTGAGATCGCGATTGCCGACTGCTTCAAGGACCGGGAGACTGGCGACCATGTTCATGTGCCGGCCGAGGGCGCACCCTTGCCGGAAATCGGCGCGGCGGTG
Organism: Rhodospirillaceae bacterium; assembly: GCA_018674495.1. Lineage (GTDB taxonomy): Bacteria > Pseudomonadota > Alphaproteobacteria > Rhodospirillales > UBA2165. Next base: position 16,892 of record JABHAA010000158.1, read on the forward strand.
ACCGCCGAGATCGATTGGCAGCGGCGCCACCGGATGATGCGCATGCATACGGCCCTGCATCTTTTGTGCGCCGTCGTTGAGGGCGGCGTGACCGGCGGCTCCATCGGGCCCGACAAAAGCCGCCTGGATTTCGATCTGCCCGATACGGCCCTCGATAAAGAGCATATCCAATCCGAATTGAACCGGCTGGTGGGCGAGAATTTGGTGGTGAGCGTATCCTCGGTCAGCGACGCCGAACTTGACGCCAACCCCGATCTGGTGCGTACCATGTCGGTTAAGCCGCCATCGGGGGCCGGAAGCGTCCGCATCATCGATATTGCCGGCGCCGATTTGCAGCCTTGCGGCGGCACGCACGTGGCAAACACCGGCGAGATCGGCGCCTTGCGTGTCGGCAAGATCGAAAACAAGGGCGCCCACAACCGGCGCATCAATATCCATCTGGAGAATTGAGCCATGAGTTTGGAAATCCGCCCCGCCCAAGTCCCGGCCGAAGTGGGCCTGGCGCGCGACATGTTCACCGAATACCAGAACTGGCTGGACGTGGATTTGTGATTCCAGGACTTCGATGAAGAGCTGGCAAGTTTGCCGGGAAAATATTCAGAGCCCCAGGGTCAGATATTGTTCGCCAAGGACGGCGACAAAATCGCCGGCGTCGCCGCCATGCGCCCTTTGGACGGCACCGGTGCCGCCGAGATGAAGCGCCTTTATGTGCGCGAAGATTGGCGCGGCCAGGGGCTGGGCCGCGAATTGGTGGAGCGGATCATCGCCCACGCCCGCGCCCAGGGCTACAAATTGCTGCGCCTGGACACGGTGCCCCAATTGGAAACTGCCATCGCCCTTTATCTGGATCTGGGATTCAAGGAAATCGGCGATTATTCGAACGGCACCTCCATTTATCTTGGCGCCAAGCTGCGCTATTTTGAATTAGACTTGGCTTAAGGACTTCAAACACAGTGACCACATATAAGATTGCTCTGATCCCCGGCGACGGCATCGGCAAGGAGGTTGTGCCCGAAGGGGTGCGCGTCCTGGATGCCGCCGCCGCCAAATTCGGCTTCGATTTTCATTGGGACGATTTCGATTGGTCTTGCGAGACCTATCACAACACCGGCGCCATGATGCCCGAAGACGGGCTTGATCAAATCCGCGGCCACGATGCGGTTTATCTGGGCGCCGTCGGCTATCCCGGCGTGCCCGATCATATCTCCCTCTGGGGTCTCTTGATCCCTATCCGGCGGGAATTTCATCAATATGTGAACTTGCGTCCCGTTAGATTGTTCGATGGCGTGCCGTCGCCGCTGGCTGGGCGCAAGCCAGGCGATATCGATTTCTACGTGGTGCGCGAAAATGTGGAGGGCGAATATTCGGAAATCGGCGGCCGCCTTTATGCGGGCACCGATGACGAGATGGTCACCCAGCAGACCGTGTTCACACGGCGCGGCGTCGACCGAATTTTAAAATTCGCCTTCGATCTGGCGCAAAGCCGGGACGCCAAGCACCTGACCTCGGCGACCAAATCGAACGGCATCATCCACACTATGCCCTATTGGGACGAGCGGGTGGAAGCCATGGGTGCGGGTTACGCCGACGTGGAGGTGGACAAGTTCCATATCGATATTCTGACTGCCCATTTTGTCCGCAATCCCGACTGGTTCGACGTGGTGGTCGGCTCCAACCTGTTCGGCGATATCCTGTCCGATCTGGGCCCGGCGATCACCGGCACCATCGGCATCGCGCCGTCTGGTAATATCAACCCGGAGCGGCAGTTCCCGTCTATGTTCGAGCCGGTGCACGGCTCGGCCCCCGATATCGCCGGCCAAGGCATCGCCAATCCCATCGGCCAGATTTGGTCGGGGGCGATGATGCTGGATCATTTCGGCGAGGGCGAAGCGGCGGCGGCGATCATAACGGCCATCGAAAATGTGCTCGCCGATGGCGCTTCGCTGACCCCGGATATGGGCGGAACCGCATCCACGAAGGATTTGGGCGCGGCCATCGAGGCGGCGCTCTGACGCGATCATATGCCCGGTCTGATTATCTTTGATTGCGACGGCGTTCTGATTGACAGCGAACCGCTCGCCTGCCGCTCCTTGTCAGAGGTTCTAGCCGGAATCGGCGTTGCCATGAGCGCCGATGAAATCAATGCCGAGCTGGTGGGCATATCGCTGCCGGGTGTCACCGGTTATGTGCAGGAGCGCTTCGGCGTGACGCTGGGGCCGGATTTTTGGAAAGCGCACCTTGCGGCCATCCTTGATCTGTTCGTCGCCGAATTGAAACCCATTGATTATGTCATAGAAATGCTGGACCAGATCAGCGGCCCGAAATGCGTTGCCTCTTCGGGGCGCATGGCGCGGCTCGGCCCAGCCCTCAAAATGACCGGGCTTTATGAGCGGTTTCAGCCCCATATCTATAATGCCGAAATGGTGGAACGGGCTAAGCCGGCGCCGGATTTGTTTCTGTATGCGGCCAAAGAAATGGGGTTTGCCCCCAAAGACTGCCTGGTGATCGAAGACAGCCGCGCCGGCGTGACCGCCGCCGTGGCCGCCGGAATGCCGGTCATTGGCTTCACCGGCGGCGGCCATACGAAGTCTGGTCACAGTGATGCCTTGTTGGGTGCCGGTGCCGATGCGGTGCTCAACCATATGCGCCAATTACCGGACATCTTGCGCGAGGCGATCTAAGTTCTTATTTCTATTAGGCAATTGATCAACTGAGAGGCATGCACAGGATGCACGAAACTGCCCAATTGGCCGCGCCCAACCTTTCCATGTGGGTGACGTTCGCGCTAATCATCGGCGCCCTCGGTCTCTATGCGGTGGAACGGTTCCCGGCCGAGGTGACGTCGCTAGGCGTGCTCGCCGTGTTCATGGTCTATTTTCATTTCCAACCCATAGCATTTTCCGGCGGCGGCAACGCCATGTCGGCGGAACGCCTGGTGGCAGGCTTCGCCAATCCGGCGTTGATCACGGTGCTGGCCTTGCTGGTGGTCGGCCAGGGGATGGTGCGCGCCGGCGTGCTGGAGCGAGGCGCCCGCATTGTCATGGCCATGGGCGCCGGCTCGGGCGCATTTACCATTTTCGTCACCCTGGTGGTGGTGCTGGTGATATCGGGTTTCCTCAACAATATCCCGGTGGTGGTCATCTTTATCCCGATCATGGAAGCGGTGGCTAGGCGCTTCAATATCTCGTCGTCGAAGGTGATGATGCCGCTCTCGTTCGCCGCCGTGCTGGGCGGTATGACCACGATCATCGGATCGGGCACCAATCTTCTGGTGTCGGGCGCACTCGAAGAATTGGGCGAGGCGCCGTTCAGCTTCTTCCAGTTCACCGTGCCCGGTGCGGTGCTAGCTGCCGTCGGCTTGGTGTTCATATTATTGTTCGTGCCGAAATTGACCCCCGACCGGGCTGCCAGCGCCGAGACCCTGCTTAGCGGCGATGGCCGCCATTACCTGGCGCAGATGACTGTTGGCGCCGGATCGGGGCCGGTGGGGCTGACCGCCGATCACGGCGTCTTCGGCATCTTCCCGGATCTCACTTTGCGCGTTATCCAGCGCGGCGACGATGCCTTCCTGCCGCCCTTCGAGGGCGTGGCCATCGCCGAAAACGATGTGCTGGTGGTGGCTGGCACCCGCGCGGCCCTCGCCGATGCCGTGTCCCACGATCCGCACCTTCTGGTGCCCGATCTAAACGACGGCATGGAAAGCGAGGCGCGCTGGCAATCGGGGGATCGGATGTTGGCCGAGGTAATGGTGGCGCCGGCGTCGCGGATGGCCGGCTATAACCTCCGGCTGATCGGGTTCCGGCACAAGTTTCATTGCGTGGTGCTGGCGGTGCAAAGACGCTCGCGCATGATGCGCACCCAGATCACTGAGATCGTTCTGGAAGAAGGCGATATTCTTCTGGTGCAGGGGAGGCCTGAGGATATTAAAGGCCTGCGCCGCAACTCCGACGTTATTTTGCTGGAATGGTCGGCGGAGGAATTGCCGGCCCTCGATCACGCCAAGCGGGCGCTGTCGATATTTGCCGTGGTGATCATAAGCGCGGCGGCTGGATTGCTGCCGGTGATGACCGCGGCGCTTATGGGCGCCGTTGCCATGGTGGCCACCGGGGTGCTGTCCATCGGCATGGCGGCGCGCTCGCTGGATACCAAGATATTCACCATGATCCCGGCGGCGCTGGCCATGGGGCTCGCCATGCAGGCCACCGGCGGCGCCGCCTGGCTGGCCAAGGGCATGATCAACGCCCTTCAGGGCGCCGAGCCCCAGGTGATCTTGTCGGCGTTTTTCCTGCTAATCGCGGTCTTGTCGAACATCATCAGCGCCAAGGCCGCCGCGGTCCTGTTTACACCCATCGCCGTCGGCATCGCGCGCGAATTGAACCTGCCGGTGGAAGCCTTCGCCGTGGCCGTGGTGTTCGCCGCCAATTGTGCCATCGCCACGCCGATCGGCTATCAGACCAGTCTTTTGGTTATGGGGCCGGGGCATTACAGCTTCACCGATTTTGCCCGCGCCGGCATTCCGCTTATTTTGGTTTTGTGGGTGACGTTTACCCTGTTTGCACCCTGGTATTACGGATTATAAATCATGGAAATCATCAATATTGCGTCTGAGCGCGCCAACCTTGGCGAAAGCCCGGTCTGGTCGGCGGGCGAAAGCGCCCTCTATTGGGTCGATATCAATGGCTGCCGCCTGCACCGGGCTCAATACCCATCGTTAAGCATACAGAGCTGGGTGACGCCCAGCCGTGCCGGCATGATCGCGCTGCGCTCCTCCGGCGGTCTTATGGTTGCCATGGTGGACGGCATATACGCCTTCGATCCGGACGCTGAGAACTGGCAGCTTCTGGTGGCGCTGGAAACCGATCAGCCGGGGAATCGGCCCAACGACGGCAAGTGCGATGCCGCCGGGCGGCTCTGGGTGGGCACCATGAATATAGAGAACCCCATGCAGCCGACCGGGTCTTTTTACCGTATTGATACGGATCTGAGCGTCGAGAAAATCGCCGGCGAAATCCGTATCCCGAACGGTCTTGCCTGGTCGCCCGACGACAGGCTCCTGTACCGCACCGATACCCGTTCCGGCCTCGTCTTGCGCTACCCGTTCGATGCGGACACCGGAACCTTAGGCGCAGAAACCCGATTTTTCGAATTCAATGCACGCGAGATTGGTGGCGTCGACGGCGCCGCCATGGATGCGGACGGCGGCTATTGGGCTGCGCTCTATGGGGGCAGCCGCGTGGTACGTATCAATAATGACGGCGAGATCGACCGGGAAATCCCGCTCACCGCCAAACAGCCGACCATGCCATGCTTCGGCGGACCGGAGATGAAAACCCTGTTTGTCACTTCCGCCGCGCAGAACCTGGACGAAGCCACGCTGGCCGCTGGGCCCGATAACGGCGGCCTGCTGATGGTGGAAACCGACGTCATCGGCCATCCGGTGCATTCGTTCCGGGGATAGATGACCTGGCGCGGGTGCAAATAAGTAAACTGACACCGATATAAAACGGTGGCAGTTTACTTTTAGCGGTGTCGGTGAAGCGCGTTAGGACGGTGCGTATTTACCCGTCAGTTGCGGTGTTTGAACGCCCTCGGCGCCGGATTCGGCGTGCTCCAGGCGGGTGGTGCGCGCCCAGGTGCGTTTCAGATCATCCTGGATGTTGATGGTCAGGCGGCCGCAGCCTTCGCATTCCAACTCCACCTTGTCGCCGTCCTGAAACGAGGACAGCCCCCGGTGGTTGGTGCCGGTGGCGATGATATCGCCGGGCTCCAAGGTGTGGATGGAAGAGACCCATTCGATGATACGCGGAATTTTATGGGCCATGTCGTCGGTGTTGAAATCCTGCTTCACCTCACCATTGACCCACAGCTTGACGTCAAGCTTTTGCGGATCATTGATCTCGTCCTTGGTGACGATGTAGGGACCGATGGGGGCGAAGGTTTCGCGCGACTTCATCATGTAAAAGACGTTGCCGCCGGGGCCGAGGCCACGCGCCGAGCCGTCGATAAAGTTGGTGTAGCCGAAGACATAATCCATGGCGTCGGCCTGGCTGACATTTTGCGCCCGCTTACCGATGATCAGGCCCAGTTCCGCCTCGCCCTCGAAGATGGTGGCGGGGATATCCTGGCAGACCATGGTATCGCCGTCGCCGATGATCGCGTTCGGCGATTTGTGGAAGGCGTTGATCGGCGCCGGCTCGTCGCGGGTGCCGTTCTCCATATAGTTTACCGCCATGCAATCGATGTTGTAGGGCTTGGGTAGTGGCGGGCGGATGCGCACCCCGGAAACCGGTACGCCGGATCCATTGCCAGCGGCGTCTTCCAGCTTGGCGCGGTAATCATCGAAGCGTTCGATCAGCCCCGAGATCAGATTTTCCGGTCCCGTATGCGGGATATCGGCGACCAGATCGGTAACATCGACCACAGTGTCCCCGTTCAATACGCCCAGTTTGAAGTCATCGAAATACAAGATTTTCATTGGTGGCTCCCCAAGTGATATGACAGAAAATTAGGGGCGCGCGTAGCTTTGCGCCCGGCCAATGGGGTAGCAGTTTTGACAGCCGACTACAATCGGGGTTAGCGGGTGATCGGGAGTACGAAAAAAAATGTGGTGCCGCCGCCGGCGTTGGCGCGGAAATCGATATACCCGCCATGTTGCTCGATGATCGGTTTGGATATCGAAAGACCGAGCCCGGTGCCCATTTTGGCACGCGTGTTCGATTGATCGCCTTGGGTGAAACGCTCGAATACAGCGCCCCGGTGCGCAGCGTCGATGCCCGGGCCACGGTCCGATATTTCGACGCGGGCAAGGCCGGCCATCTCAGATACGGAAATTTCAACCGTGCCGCCGGGTTCTGAGAATTTGGCGGCGTTGGAGAGGATATTGGTGATGACCTGGCCGATGCGCATCGCATCGCCGGTGACGTTGACCGGCTGGGCTGGCTCGATCATTTGGAATGTCACGCCGGAGGCTTCGGCGAGGTCCCGGCACGCGGCAATCGTATCGGCGGTCAGAGCAGCCAAATCAAGCCGCTTGCTCTGAAATTGTACGGTGCCGGAGCGCAGTTTTTCAAAATCCAGAATATCGTTCACAAGATTGGTCAGCCGGTCGGTGTTGCGTTCCGCTAGCTCCAGAAGCTGCCGCGATTGTTCGGGCAATAGGCCATCTGATTTCTTGGATAGGAGGCCGAGCGAGCCCTTGATCGAGGTCAGCGGCGTGCGTAGCTCGTGACTGACCACGGAGACGAATTCCGTTTTCAGGCGCTCGACCTCTTTCAGCCGAGTGATGTCCTGACCGATAAACAACATCTTGCCATCCAGCACGTGTTCGCCGGCCACCAGCATGTCCCGTTCCTCGCCGCTACGGGTGCGGAATATTGTTTCCATGCCGGCAACTTCGCCTTCACGCTCCAGAGTTTCGATAAAGCGGGCGCGGTCCTCGGGCTGCGACCAGAGGCCCAACTCGAGCGACGATTTGCCCATGGCGTCTTGGTGGCTGTAGCCGGTCAGGGCCGTCCAAGCCCGGTTGACGTCGTAGTGCTTGCCGTCCTTGGGGTCCGACAAGGTCATCAAGACCGGGCTGTTGTCGAAGGTCTTGGTGAAAAACATTTCGTTGATATGGCGCTCGTCGAGTAATCTGGATCGCTCGTTGCGCAATGATAGGGTTTGCTTCAAAGACGCATTGAAGGAGCGCGCCAGGGAGCCCAGAAATACCACGAACAGGATCAGCATGGCGCCCATGACCAGCGGCAATTCACCGGGTTCGATCAAAAAGCGGAAGATCAATGGTGCGAGCATAGGTACGGAAAACGCGAAAAAAGCCGGCAGCCATGAGGCCGCCATCACCACCGCGCCGGCGGCCAATCCGCCCAGAACGAAGGCCAGGAAGACCTGCAATTGTATGGCTTCGGGCGGGAACATGATGACCGCGCCGATTCCCCAGACGGCGCCGGTCAGCCCCGCGCCGAAGGTGAACGTTCGCGCCCACGGTACGCCCGCGTCATAGGTGTCTTGCGAAGCCCGGCTCGCCGCAATGTGCAAAAAACGGGCCCCGTTGAGGCTGAGCAAGACTGCTAGCCAGACGAGCAGTACCGGCGCCTCGACGACGCCGCGCATGACATAGGTGACGGCCCCGGCCAGGATACAGTTGGCCAGCAACGCGGTCCGCGCATTTTTGCGCAGCATGAGGGTTTGGGCCAAAACGTTGGCATCCCCTACGTCGACGGCGCCATTGGCGTAGCCGATGTTCATAGGATTTGCGCGGGCGGTATCGGGTTGCATGGGCAATAGCTATAAAGCCGCCATGTGTCGCCGATTTAAACGGGTTGTGAACAGAATGTGAAAGACGATTCAGCGGCCCCGCATTCGATTCAACGCAGTGAACAGGAAATCAGCAATCCTCTGGGATCCCGCCGGCGTGGTATGCAGGGGATCGTAAAAATCGCCGTCCTTAAATTGAAGCAATGCGGCAAGATCGATGCAGCGGAGTTTTTGGGCGGCGCAGACGGCGCGAGTCACGCCGTTGAACAAGCCGATGGTTTTTAATGCTTGATCGGATATTTCGGGATTTTCGGCAAGGTCTTCGGGCTGAACCAATTTTTCCAGGCTGCCGCCCAGGGATCGGAACTCGCCGATCGGCTGGGTCACGAACACCGGCTCGGCGCCGTAGCCTTGGATGGCGGCGGCCAGGATCACCAGCCTCTTGGTATAGCCCAAGAGCCGTTCGGAATATTTGGCTCTCAGTATTTCCGGGCCTATGAATTTGTTAACCGGCTTCCAGAGCCCGGTTTTGAACGAATTACCGCCATGCATGAGTTTCGCGCCCCTGGCCCGGAAGGCGCCGCGAACCCGGCGGAATTGGTTATAAAGGACACTGTGGTTCATCACATAATGGCGCACCCGGCGCCCCCGTTCTGGCGAGCGCATATCATCGAACTTGCTGGCGTCACTGCCGGTCACGGCGGTGTCGTTGATGCCCACATAGGCCAGCACGATTTTCGGCTTCAGGCCCGGTATATTGGGAAACCAAAGCTCGAACGCCTTGATGTGGCCGCGGCTGGATTGGCCGTCGACACCGCCATTGGCGACGCGCACCGGCTGGCCGGCGGCGGCGAAGTTGTCCGCCAGACGCTGGGTCCAGATATCCCCATCGTCGACAAAGCGCTCGTTGGTGGTCGAACCGCCGATTGCCAGGATATCAATTTTGGCCGGATCACCGCCATAGTCGCCGCGCAGGCCATGGCGGTCCCGTGTATAGCTGATCGATCCCCGGCCGGGCATAAACTCCGAGACATCGAGGACGTGCCGCTCACCATGGCGGATGTTTAAAAAGCCGAAATCGGGGCCGAATATCCAATTGCCGAATATCAGTTCGGCAATCACCGACACGGCGATCAACAGCCCGATATTGGCGGCGATGATCCGGGCCGCACTCCGAACCCGCGACCGGCGCCGCCGTCTCATTCCGGTTGCAGCGTCATGACGCGCGTATGGAAGGCGTCCAGAAACGGCTCGAACTCCCGGTGCGGGGATGTGGCCGCGAGCGAGCGCACAGCGTAAAGATCGCCTTGCCCGGCTTGGGTAGGCTCGATACCGGCCTCCAGGGCGCGCGCCAGATCAAGAAGGATGCGCCTTGCGGTGATCACCGGAACATCGGAAGCCACCAGCCGTTCCCGGGAACGGTCGACGATACTGCCTTGGACGTTACCTTCAGCAGCGGGCAAGGTTTCCTGGATGCAACGGTCCTGCTCGTTGACGCCGAAGATGCCGGTATAGTTGCCGTCCGTCTGGATATCACGGTCGATCAGATAGTCGTTGCCGGAATTGGCGTCGGGCAGGAAGGTGTCGATGATATAGCCGTTTGGCAGTCGGTGGGCGCCCGGGGTCATGCGCGGCGGGAAAAATGTGCCCCGCTCCAGCTCGGCCAGTTCGGCATCGTTGAAGGGCCGCTCGGCGTTGAACATGTAGCCGAAGGTGGTGACGTGATCGTCGTCCACCGGCACCCAGGCGCGGCCCGAGCGGGGATAGCTAGAATTGGCGATCAGCGAGAACATGGGTACCAGCCATTGGGTGACGCGCCAGAAATATTCGCCTGGCTGATCGGTCTGGCGCCGGGCGCCGGCCACATAACCGTACGGTGTTTCCTTGACGGTCAGTTCCGGCGCGCCGTCGATGAGCCCCGGAAGGTACGATGTGAAGGCGTCCGGCAGGCCGTGTTCGGGCTTGTTGGCCCGGTGCAGGAAAGAGACGTGGGACGAATCGATCTCACCTTCCATGCCTTGCGCCCAGTTGGAGCATTGCAGCCAGCGCGACACCTGAACCTGGGGTTCTGGCAATTCGGTCCATTCCAGGGCGGGCAATTCCGGCTCCAGGTGATCCGGTCCCATATAGACCCAGACCACGCCGCCGGCTTCGTGCGTGGGATAGCTGGTGATGCCCATCTTGCGCTTGATGGTGTCTGCATCGGCGACGTTGGGCAAATCGACACAATCGCCGTCTGTATCGAACTTCCAGCCGTGATAGGCGCAGCGCAGGCCGTGTTCCTCGTTGCGGCCCCAGAACAGCATGGCCAGCTTGTGCGGGCAGTAGGCGGCGACAATGCCGACGCGCCCGCCAGTATCGCGAAAAGCCACCAGATCTTCGCTGAGAATGCGCAGCCGCTTTGGCGCCCCATCCGGTTCGGCCACTTCCCGGCTTAAGAGCGCCGGCAGCCAAAAGCGGCGGAACAGATTGCCCATGGGCGTTCCCGGCCCGACCCGGCAGAGAGTTTCGTTGTCTTCTATCGAAAGCATGACAAATGTATGGCCCGATGCCAATATTTACGCAAGTGGATGGCGTCTAATTGCCGGTTGGGAATGGTGCGTAAACTTTACCACCGGACGGTGCCGAGCCTGGAAAATCGCCGACGGTGATCGATTTAGGGATATACGTATTAAACTTGGGTATATTACATTTTGACTGTGTTAGTTATGCTTGTTAACTACAATACAACGTCTACATATCAATCTCTGGTGAGGGAAGCCGTACTGCAACAAATCGGCCGCGATCCAGATGGGGTGAGCCGCCCGGCTTAGGAGTGCGATGGATAATTTTAATCTTAGTCAGCTATCGGTTTTGATCGTCGAGCGTCACCTGCATTTAAGCTCCATGCTGCGCGGCATCTTGCGCGAGCTGGGCGTGACTAACGTTTATGACGCCTCCACGCCTGAGGGTGGTTTTGAAGAGTTCAATCTACAGGGGCCCGACGTGGTGCTCGTGGATTGGTCGCCGGATTTCGACGGGATTGGGTTGCTCGACAAGATTCGCAACGACCCAGATAGCAAAAGCCCCTATGTCCCGGTGATCATGGTCACCGCCTTTGGCGAGGCCGAACGCGTGTTCGAGGCCCGCGACGCAGGTATGACCGAGTATCTTACCAAACCGGTGTCGGGCCAACGATTGTATCAGCGGATTTCGGCGATCGTGAAATCGAACCGGGATTTTATCCGTGCGTCGGAATATTTCGGCCCCGACCGCCGCCGCCGGGATAAAGACCATGAAGGTGAAGATCGGCGTGACCAGGAGGCGTAAGCCGAAGCTAAAGCTAAAGCTAAAGCTAAAGCTAAAGCTAAAGCTAAAGCTAAAGCGTCGTCATCGATGCATCTAAATTTTTCGTGATCGAATGCAATTTTGTTTGACCCTCCCCTAGCAGGAAGGCTTAGAAGCATTGCAGTCTCGCCGTTCGTCATACCCAATACTGAAAACCAACAAAGGATCGATCCGTATGCGTAATCCGGCCGCTCTTTCCTCCCTCGCCATAGTGTTTTTACTCATTTCCGCGATCGCAATTTTCAACGGAGCTGCCGCTCACACGGCAACAGAAAATACGACCGCCACCTCGAATTTGGACAATCATGGCAAGGCCATCCAATCCAAATTTGGTGCCTTGAAGCTAAAGTTTCCCGAGATGGATCCGATGAAAGGCAAAAAACTATTTGTCGATAAGGGATGCGTTGCCTGTCATTCGGTGAACGGTGTCGGCGGCGAGGACGCGCCGGCACTGGACGCCCGCGAAATGGGTGCCCTCATGAACCCTTTCGAATTCGCCGCGAAAATGTGGAAAGGCGCCCAGGCGATGATTGCCGCCCAGGAAGGCGCGTTCGACAAACAACTGTTGTTTTCCGGCGATGACCTGGCCAATATCATCGCGTTTGTTCATTCTGACAGCGTGCAGCACGGCTTCACGGAAGCCGACCTCAACGACGAGGCACGCAAAATGATGCGCCATGGCCATGGCGGGACAGATGGCGGGACAGATGGCGGTACTCATCATTCCAAAGAGACCGACGATGGGAAAAGCCGTGGACACGGAGCGAATGCAAAGCCCCATGGCCATTAGCCGAAATAATCCATCACCCTTTAAAGGTTAATCGGTGCCGTTCATCGGCCCAACGACAATGTGATTTAGACCCGGTAACGGAGCCTCAGGCGCAGCAGCTTGCGTCGTCATTGCCGGAGGCCCGCGCTTCCTGGATCGGCGGGCAGGGTTGGGTGCCGTAAGAGCAATAGACGCAGCAATCGCCCGCCAACGGCTTCAAAAGCACGCCGCAGCCCTTGCAGTCATAAAACCATTGGCAGGAATCCGTGGGCATGGTTTCGGTTTCGGTATGGCCGCATTCGGGGCAGGTGATGTCCGATGCCGGGGTCACTTTGAATTCGGGTGATTGTACTTGCGTATCCATGGGAGGCATTCCGTAGCGGTTTATATTACGCGCCGAGGGTGCGAGCTGTAGCCACTACAGATACAAGAACTATTTTGCGCCGCGTGGTCATATTTACTGCCGCAATTGTGGAAAATGTTGACCGCTATCAAGGTCATTTTCGTCCAAATTTGCTAGAACTCAAATTGACCGGAAATCCTAATTCACCCGGTCATGCGAAGCACAGAGACATGGAAAGGAGGGTATGAATATGGCCACAACCACGCATTTGGGTTTTCATTTCGATGACGATGCGACGGCCCCAACAACCACCGTTACGCTCCAGAAAACCATGGCGCTCCTCATGCGATTGTCGATCGGCTGGACGTTCCTTTATGCCGGCGTCAACCAAGTGATGAACCCGGGCTGGACGGCGGTGCGGTTCTTAGGAGGCGCCAAATCTCTCAAACCCATGTTCGAGTTTTTTGCGTCTCCGGCGGTCATCCCCTATGTGGACTTTATGGTCCAATGGGGACACCTGATGATCGGATTGGCGCTGATCACCGGAATTTGTTTCCGGCTATCGGCCGGCTTCGGGGCTCTGTTGATGATTATGTACTACCTGCCGCGGATGGATTTCCCAATGGTGGGTGCCCATAACTTCATCGTCGAGTACCATTTGGTCTATGCCTTCCTGCTGATCTATCTGGCCTCCATCAAGGCCGGCGCCATCGGCGGGGTGCAGGACTTCGTGGCTCGCATCCCCTGGGTTGCGGCGCTGCTGGACAGATATCCAAGGGTTCTGGCATGGCTCACCTAGCGGCAATCGTCTAAGCTTTAAAGGCAACATGCACGGCGGCTCGGGAAAGTTCCCGGGCCGCCGCCCTGTGCGGCGCTGGCGTTAACCCATTGCCATTAAATCCGCATACTCTAGAATAACTGAAAACCATGCCGAATAACGGGGACCGGCGTCTGATCCATTGCTCAAAATGCCAGGCTGAAAATGCCGACGAGCGGCGCTTCTGCGGAGAGTGCGGCGCGCCCTTGGCGGTCATTTGCGGCGCCTGCGCCTTCGAAAACGCGTCGGCGGTCAAGTTCTGTGGCGGCTGCGGCGCATCTTTGGCGCCGGCGCCCAAGGAGCCGGAACCCACGAGCTCCGATATCGCCGGGCACATCATCCAGGCGCCGTCCGGCGAGCGCCGCCAAGTCACAATCTTCTTCGCCGATTTGTCCGGCTATACCGTGCTTGCCGAGGCGCTGGATCCGGAAGATTTGCACAATCTGGTGGGCCGCGTGTTCGATGTGATCGACCGCATCGTCCGCGAATATGGCGGCACCGTGCATCGCCATGTGGGCGACGAGGTGATGGCCTTGTTCGGCGCACCCGTGGCGCATGGCGACGATCCGTTGCGCGCCGTGCGCACCGCCTTCGACACGCACGCCGCGATGGCCGAGCTGGGCGCCGCCGAAAAGCGCGACCTAGCCGTCCATATCGGCATCGCATCGGGCGAGGTGGTGGTCGCCGGTCAGGGGACGGACACGGGTGCCGGCGAAAGCAATCCCGATGCCGCGCCGGAATATGCGGTCACCGGTGTCGCCGCCAATCTGGCATCGCGCCTGAACGACATGGCCGGCGCCGGCGAGACCATCATCTCCGACGCCGTCTACCGCGATGTGGACAGTTTAGTGGACGCTGAATCCCTCGGCGAAGTGGCGGTAAAGGGGCTCGACGAAGCGGTCCTCGCCTGGCGCATGACGGCGTTCCTTGCCGACGGCGAGCGCCGCGCCCGAAGCCGCTTCGTCGGCCGCGAGGTAGAGCTTTCCATGCTCAACAGCGTCGTCGCCTCGGTTGCCGGCACCGGCGCCGGCCGCGCCATCCTGGTGCGCGGTGAAGCCGGTATCGGCAAGACCCGGTTGCTCGAGGAAATGGAGGGCCTCGCCAAAACCAAAGGCTTCGCCTGTCACAAAAGTATCGTCCTCAACTTCGGTGTTGGCTCCGGGCAAGAGCCGATCCGGGTTCTGGTGCGGGGCCTGCTGGGGGTGCCATCCGGGGCCGGCGAGGGCGAACATCGGGCGGCGGCGGAGCGTGCCTTGCGCAGCGGGCTGATTGAAGCCGAGCAGCGCGAATTCCTCAACGATCTTCTTGTCCTGGAGCAGCCGGACGAGCTTAAGGGCGTCTACGATGCCATGGAAAATGCCACCCGCAACCAGGGCAAGCAGACGCTGGTTGCGGGTATGGTGAAACGCATGAGCGCATCGCAGAAACTGCTGATCAGCATCGAAGACGTGCAATGGGCCAATCCACTGACCTTGGCGCATCTCGCCCATATCACCATGGCGGTGAGCGATTGCGCCGTGGTGCTGGTCATGTCGTCGCGTATCGAAGGCGATCCGTTGGACCAGGCGTGGCGCGGCAGCACCGGCGGGGCGGCCCTGATGACCGTCGATCTCGGACCATTGCGCAACGATGAGGCTTTGCAACTGGCCACCAGGTTCCTGGACGCCACCGGTGATTTTGCGCGCAACTGCATCGCGCGTGCCGAGGGCTCCCCATTGTTTCTTGAGCAATTGCTGCGCAACGCCGAGGGACTAAGCGGCGGCGAGGTGCCCGGCTCGATCCAGAGCCTTGTGCTGGCCCGTGTTGATCGGCTGAATGATGCCGACAAGCAGGCTTTGTACGCCGGCTCGACCATCGGTCAGCGCTTCGATCTCGATCTGTTGCGCTATCTGATCGATGATCCCGATTACGCCTGCACGGTGCTCATCGAAAACAATCTGGTGCGCCCCTTTGGCGGCGGCTATCTGTTTGCCCACGCCATGGTCCAGGAAGGCGTCTATGCGTCCTTGCTGAAGGCCCGTCGCCGGGAACTGCACTTGCGCGTCGCCGGCTGGTATTCGAACAGCGATCCGGGGCTTTATGCGGAGCATCTGGAGCGCGCCGAAGACGCTGGCGCGGCCGCAGCCTATCTGGCAGCCGCCGAGGCCGAGGCGGTCAAGTATCACTATGAAAGCGCGCTTGCGTTTGCGGAGCGCGGTCTTGGGCTTGCCACCGGCAGAGGAGCGGAAGAATACGCCCTGGCCTGTCTGCAGGGGCGCCTGTTCGGTGACATGGGGCTGGCCGCCAAGTCGATCACCGCTTATCGCCATGCGCTCTCCCTGGCATCAGGTGATTTGGATCGGTGCCCGGCCCTGATCGGCCTCGCCGCCGGCATGCGGGTGACTGATGAGTATGATGACGCTTTGCAAGCGCTGGACCAGTCCGAGGCCATCGCCGCCGGCGCCGGCCTCACCTCGGAGCTGGCGCGCATCCACCATTTGCGCGGCAATATCTACTTTCCGATCGGCAATATCGATGGCTGTCTGCAAGAGCATGAAAAAGCCCTGGCCTTTGCCCAAGATGCCGGCTCGCCGGAAGGCGAGGCCAATGCGCTTAGCGGTCTCGGCGACGCTTATTATTTGCGCGGGCGCATGAAAACCTCCCTCGATCATTTCCAGCGCTGCATGGATATTTGCCGGGCCAACGGTCTAAGCCGCATTGAGATCGGCAACAGCTACATGGTCGCCTGGACCCGGCTGTACCAGAACCAAGTGTCTGAAGCCTTGGCCGAGGCATTGGCGGCAGCTGAGGCGGCGGAACGGGTTGGCTACCGGCGTGCCGAAAACGTGGCGCGCCTGACCGCCGGGCGCATCTATTTCGAATGCGGTGATCTGGTGGCGTCCCGCAGCCATTTGGAAAAGGGCCTGGTACTGGTCGAAGAAATGGGCGCCAACCGCTTTAAGGCGTTCCACATGATTTACTTGGCGCGCATTCTTCACGCCGAAGACGGCACCCAGACCGAGGCCCGCGAAATGGCCGGCGAGGCGCTGCAAATCTCCCGCGATACCGGGATTACCTTTCTCGGGCCCTGGGCGTTGAGCACCCTGGCGCTGGTCAGCGATGACCCTGGTGACCGCCAATCCGCCCTTGATGAGGGCGAGGCGATCATCAACGACGGCTGCGTTGGCCACAATTATTTTGCTTTTTACCGGGATGCAGTTGAGGCTGCACTGGCCCAGGCGGATTGGGATGCGGCCGATGTCTATATTGTCTCCCTCGAACGCTATAATGCGCCCGAGCCATTGCCCTGGTGCGATTTCTTCATGCAAAGGGGCGCCGCCCTGGCCGCCCATGGCCGCGGGCAGCGCGATACCGAGTTGAGGCGCGAACTGTCCCGGCTACGGGACGCGGCCAATCAAATGGGCATCATGCGCTCGGTTCCATCTTTGGATGCGGCGCTGGCCGAGCTAACTGGATAAGCCAGCCGCTCGACCCCGAGCAGTAACAACTCGATCACCGGCTGACCCCTGGTGCCATCTGCCGGAGATCATGCGCGAGCCCTAATTTTTCAGGCCGCGCCATCCGGCCGATATTGGATCACATCGACCTTTGGGATGCCGCCTATTTCGATAAAAATGATTAAAAAAAAGTCAATAAATTATATTGATTATTAATTAATCATAACTTGTCGGCTATATTCACCGAAAATATCATAACTTACTGATTTTATTATATAAATAAAATTGGCACGTCTATTGCTGTATCCTGACAATAAATCACAAACACCGGCTTCGGAGCCAGCAGCCTGGCAATAGAGGCGTTCTGGAGCGAACGCGAATTTGGAGTATAAAATGGACCTGATCGACGCACAAAAAGCGACCCGTATAAAGCTATTCGATTGGAAGTCGGTCCAGATGCGCAGCTTTCATCTGACCTGGGTCTCGTTTTTCCTGTGCTTTTTTGGCTGGTTCGGTATTGCGCCGCTGATGGCCGTGGTGCGCGAAGATTTGGACTTGAGCAAATCAGAGATCAGCTGGACCATCATTGCGTCGGTGGCGATCACCATCGTTGTGCGCCTGGTTGTCGGCCCTCTGTGTGATCGCATCGGTCCCCGCAAAACCTACGCTGGCCTGATGATCCTTGGCGCGTTTCCGGTGATGGGCATTGGTTTGGCGAACAGCTTCGAAAGCTTTCTTCTGTTCCGCCTGGCCATCGGCGGTATCGGCGCATCGTTCGTCATTACCCAGTATCACACCTCGGTCATGTTCGCGCCCAATGTGGTCGGTACCGCGACGGCGACAACGGCGGGCTGGGGCAATCTCGGCGGCGGCGTCACGCTCATGGTGATGCCGCTGATTTTCGCCGCGATTGTCATGCTAGGCGCCGAAGAAACCCTCGGCTGGCGCCTGGCCATGGTGGCGCCGGGTATGGTGCTGTTGGTCGCCGGCGCTGCCTACTACCAATTCACCGAGGATTGCCCGGCCGGCAACTACCGCGATCTGCGCCGCTCCGGCGCCATGGCGGAGTTAAATAAATCCGGTAGCGCGTGGGGCACATTCCGGTCCGCCGCCGCCGATCCCCGGGTTTGGTTCATGTTCCTGATTTATGGCGCCTGCTTCGGAACGGACCTGACGATCCTCAATATCGGCGCCATTTATTTTTTCGACAGCTTCGATCTGGATTTGAAGACCGCCGGGCTGATTGCCGGACTGTTCGGGTTGATGAGCATTTTTGCGCGCACCCTCGGCGGCGTCTTTTCCGATAAGATCGCCGCTCGCACCGGCCTCGGCGGGCGCGTTCATTTCCTGTTTATCGTCACCTTCCTGGGCGGCGTGGCGCTGATCGTCTTTTCGCAGATGCGCGTGCTGGGCCTCGCCATCGCCGCCGTGCTCGTCTTTTCGTTGTTCGTGAAAATGGCCCAGGGCGCGACCTTTTCGATCGTACCGTTCATGAACCGGCACGCCCTTGGCGCCATCTCGGGCATCGTTGGCGCCGGCGGAAATGCGGGCGCCGTCGCCGCCGGGTTTTTGTTCAAATCCGAAACATTGAGCTACGCCGACGGGCTTTTGTATCTGGGCATCGCCGCAACACTTTGCTCGGTGCTGGCGCTTTTCGTCCGCTTCTCGCCGGACATCATCGCCCATGAGCGCCAGCGGCTGGCGGAGGCCTTGGCCTTGCGCGCCGCGCCTGCGCCCGTAGCCGCAGAATAAAGGAGCCATCCATATGAAACAGAAACTCGTCGTCATCGGCAACGGCATGGCCGGCATCAAGGCGGTGGAAGAGCTTTTGGACCGCAACCCCGATCTTTACGACATCACCGTTTTTGGCGATGAGCCGCATGGCAACTATAACCGCATCATGCTGTCGCCGGTTCTGTCGGGCGATAAAACCATGGCCGACATCATGATCAATGAGCGGAGCTGGTACACCGAGCACGGCATTACCCTCCATGCCGGCAGCCCTGTCACCAGCATCGACCGGCAGCAAAGGACGGTCACAGCCGAAGACGGCACGTCGGCCAGCTATGACCGCTTGCTGATCGCCACCGGCTCGTCGCCATTTATCATCCCGGTGCCGGGCCATGATCTGCCGGGCGTGGTGGCGTTTCGTTCCATCGCTGATGTGGATGCTATGGCCGCCGCAGCAGCCGAATATTCGCGCGCCGTGGTAATCGGCGGCGGGCTTTTAGGGCTGGAAGCGGCCGCTGGATTGCTGCAACGGGGCATGACAGTCACCGTCATTCACCTGATGGACTGCCTGATGGAGCGCCAGTTGGACCCGGTTGCGAGCGCGCTTCTCAAACGCTCATTGGAGGAACGCTCCCTCACATTTGCAATGCCCGCTGAGACCAAGGCGATCTTGGGATCGGAGCGCGTGCGCGCCGTTGCCCTCGCCGATGGATCCGAGGTCGCCGCCGATCTGGTGGTGATGGCGGTGGGCATCCGGCCCAATATTGCCTTGGCCGAAGAAGCCGGGCTGCATGTTGAACGCGGCATCGTCGTCAACGACACCATGCAAACCTATGATCCCCGCATCTACGCGGTCGGCGAATGCGTGCAGCACCGGGGCCAGACTTATGGTCTGGTGGCGCCCTTGTTCGATCAGTCCAAGGTGTGCGCCAATCATCTGGCCGAGATCGGTTATGCCCGCTACGCCGGCTCGCTCACCTCGACCAAATTGAAAGTGACAGGCATAGATGTGTTTTCCGCCGGTGATTTTTCCGGCGGCGAGGGCGCCGAGGAAATTGTCTTCCAGGACGCCGCCCAAGGCATCTACCGCAAAGTGGTGATCAACGATAACCAGGTGCAGGGCGCGCTGGCCTACGGAGATACCTCCGACGGCGCCTGGTACTTCCAGCTTATGCGCGACGGCACCGACGTTTCCGCCCTGCGTGAAAAATTGATGTTCGGCCATGGGGGCAGCGGTGAAGCCGGCCTTGGCGGCGAAACCGGCACCGCCGCCTTGCCCGGCGATGCCGAGATTTGCGGCTGCAACGGGGTCTGCAAGGACGACATCGTAACCGCTATCACCGCCAAGAACCTGTTTACCCTCGACGATGTGCGCGCCCACACCAAGGCATCGTCGTCCTGTGGCTCCTGCTCCGGGCTGGTGGAACAGATCCTCGCCTCCACGGTGGGTTCAGGCTACGCGGAAACGCCGTCGGTGCGGCCCTTGTGCAAATGCACGGCGTTCAGCCACGACGATGTGCGCCGCACCATTATCGCGCAGAATTTGAAAACCATCCCAGCCGTGATGCGCTTTATGGATTGGGAGACCGAAGACGGCTGCGCTAAATGCCGCCCGGCGCTCAACTATTACCTCCTTTGCGCCTGGCCGGGCGAGCATGTGGACGACGCCCAGTCCCGCTTCATCAACGAGCGGGCGCACGCCAATATCCAGAAAGACGGCACCTATTCGGTGGTGCCGCGCATGTGGGGCGGTATGACCAACCCGAAAGAATTGCGCGCCATCGCCGATGTCGCCGAGCGCTTTGATATTCCGGCGGTCAAGCTGACCGGCGGCCAGCGCATCGATCTTTTGGGCGTAAAAAAAGAGGATTTGCCGGCTGTCTGGCGGGATTTGAACGCGGCGGGGATGGTATCGGGGCACGCCTACGGCAAGGCCTTGCGCACCGTCAAAACCTGCGTCGGGTCTGAATGGTGCCGCTTCGGCGTTCAGGATTCCACATCCATGGGCATTGATCTGGAAAAAATGGCTTGGGCAAGCTGGACCCCGCACAAGTTCAAAATGGCGGTATCGGGCTGCCCGCGCAACTGTGCCGAGGCAACGATCAAGGATTTCGGCGTGGTCGCGGTGGCCGAAGGTTGGGAGCTGCATGTGGGCGGCAACGGCGGCATCCGTGTGCGCACCACGGACCTGCTGGCGAAGGTGACGACGGAGGATGAGGTGAAGGAATATGCCGGCGCCTTCATGCAGCTCTACCGGGAAGAGGCTCACTATCTGGAACGCACGGCCCCCTGGATCGAACGGGTTGGCTTGGGCCACGTCAAGGAACGCATCAACGAAGACGCTGGTGGCCGGCGCACCCTGTTCGAACGGTTTCTCCTTAGCCAGAAATACGCCCAATCCGATCCCTGGGCCGAAGGCGCCGAAGACCCACCCGAATGGACAGAAATTCGCCCATTGGCGGCAGCGGAGTAAGCGAAATGGAATGGCAACGCATTTGCGATCTCGAAGATATCCCGCGTCTCGGCGCGCGCACCATTTGCCTGGCGGCGGGGCCCATTGCCTTATTCCGCACTCGCGATGACCGGGTCTTTGCATTGCTGGACAAGTGCCCGCACAAGGCAGGGCCCCTGTCCCAAGGCATTGTCCACGGCACCCGGGTCACATGCCCGCTCCACGATATGGTGATTGAGCTGGAAACCGGCCTCGCCGTCGCCCCGGACGAGGGCCGCGCCGAAACCTTCGAGGCCCGCGTCATCAGCGGCAATGTTGAAATCCGGGGCGCCCTCACGGCGGCTGCCGAATGAGCGGCGAGACCCGAACTACCTGCCCTTATTGCGGGGTCGGTTGCGGGCTGGTGGCATCGCGCGCCGCCGCCGGGCATTTGGAGATTAAGGGCGATCCCGCGCATCCCGCCAACCGGGGCCGGCTCTGCGCCAAGGGCGCGGCGCTCGCCGAAACATTGGGGCTGGAAGGGCGCGCGTTGTATCCCGAGATCAATGGCCGGCGGGCGAACTGGGCAGAGGCGCTTGACCATACCGCCGATGTCTTCCGCCGCACCATCGACGAATATGGGCCGAATTCAGTGGCGTTCTATGTCTCCGGCCAGCTTTTGACCGAGGATTATTACGCCGCCAACAAGCTGATGAAGGGTTTCATCGGCTCTGGCAACATCGACACCAACTCAAGATTATGCATGGCGTCCTCTGTCGCCGGCCACAAGCGCGCTTTCGGCGAAGATGTCGTGCCCGGCAATTACGATGATTTGGAATTGGCCGATCTGGTGGTGATCACCGGCTCCAACGCCGCCTGGTGCCATCCGGTTCTGTATCAGCGCATGACCTTGCGCGAGCCCGGCGCGCCGGCACCGCGCATTGTCGTCATCGATCCCCGCCGCACCGCCAGTTGCGCCGACGCCAATCTGCATCTGGCGCCCAAACCGGGCACCGACGCCATCCTGTTCAATGGCCTGTTGGTGCATCTGGCGCGCACCGGGCATATCGATCAGGACTATGTGGCCGCCTCTGTTGCCGGCTATGAAGACACCCTGGCCGCCGCACAAGTGTCCGCGCCGGACGTGGAAAGCGTGGCGGCCGCGTGCGGGCTGGACGCACAGGAGGTTTGGCAGTTCTACGAATGGTTCGCCCGAACCGAGCGCACCGTCACCCTTTATTCCCAAGGCATCAACCAGTCTCGGACGGGCACCGACAAGGTCAACGCCATCCTCAACTGCCACCTGGCAACGGGGCGCGTTGGCAAGCCCGGTATGGGTCCGTTCTCGCTGACCGGCCAGCCCAACGCCATGGGCGGGCGCGAGGTCGGCGGCCTTGCCAACCAGGTGGCGGCGCATGTGGATTTCGGCGATGCGGCGGGTATCGAGGCGGTGCGCGAGTTTTGGAAGGCACCGGCAATGGCGGCGGCGCCGGGCCTGAAGGCCACCGAAATATTCGAAGCCATTGGCCGGGGCGAGATCAAGGCGCTCTGGATCATGGGCACCAACCCGGCGGTCAGTATGCCCGGCGGTGATGCGGTGCGGGATGCTCTGGCGGCAGCTGAGTTCGTCGCCGTCTCCGATTGCGCAAGCGACACCGACAGCACCCGGTTCGCTGATGTCCTGTTCCCGGCCCTGGCCTGGGGCGAGAAGGACGGCACCGTCACCAATTCCGAGCGCCGCATCTCCCGCCAGCGGAATTTCCTGCCGGTGCCCGGTGAGGCGCGCGCCGATTGGTGGATCATCTCCGAAATCGCGGCGCGGCTGGGGTTTGGCGCCAGCTTTGACTACCGTTCGCCGGCGCAGATATTTCGCGAACATGCGGGGCTGACCGGGGGCACATCAGGTCCGGCGCGTCTTTTCGATATCTCCGATCTGGCCGAGATTGACGATGCCGTTTATGGCGCCCTCAACCCGGTGCAATGGCCGCTGGCCCGGGGCGCCGGGTCCCAGCGGCTGCTGGCGTCCGGTGAATTCCCGACCCTGGACGGGCGCGCGCGCATGATACCTATCCAGCCTGCGGCAACCGTTACCGCCGATGCGAAGCGGCCCCTGATCCTCAATACCGGGCGGCTTCGCGATCAATGGCACACAATGACCCGGACCGCCAAATCGCCCCGGCTCACCGCCGAGGCAACCGAACCGGTGATCGATATCAACCCCGCCGACGCTGGCAATTGCGCGTTGGAGGAGGGCGCCTTGGCGCGCATCGAAAGCGACCAGGGCGTCCTGATCGCCCGGGTGCATGTGACCGAGGCGCAAAGCCAAGGCTCCCTGTTCGCGCCGATCCATTTCTCGGACCGTTTCGCCAGCGATGCCCGCGTCGGATCATTGATCGTGCCGGTTTGCGATCCCATATCGGGCCAGCCGGAATTGAAGCAGACGCCGGTTTCGGCGATACCATTTGATGCCGCTTGGCACGGGTTCGCGCTAAGCCGGGAGCCTATTGAAATAATTGGCGCCGATTGGTGGGCCCGCGCCCAAGCCGCGGGGCACCAGCACACCGAATTCGCTGGCAATGATGTGCCCGAAGATTGGGATCTTTGGGCTCGATCTATCTTGGGCGAGTTGCATGGGGGCGGCGAGTGGCTGGCTTTTGGCGACAAGGGATTGGGGCTTTACCGCTTTGCCGTTTTGCGCGGCGGCGCGCTGGCGGCGTGTCTTTTCATTGCCCCAGACCACAATCTGCCCGACCGGCAATGGCTGGCGGGCCTGTTTGCTGAGAGCATCCTCAAGCCCGTCGACCGCATGGCGTTGTTGACTGGCGCACCGGCCGAGCCCGCAGGGGATCAGGGGCCGGTCGTCTGCGCCTGCCAGGGCGTCCGGCTGGGGACAATCGAAGCGGCCATAGCGGACGGCAACACGAAGTCGGTGGCGGCGCTGAGTGACGCCACCGGCGCCGGCGCCACCTGCGGCGGCTGCCGGGCGGAGTTGACCCAGATGTTGAAAACCCATCGCCAGCACTTGAATTCCGCACCCATGGAGGCGCTCGCCGAAAGCGCGTAGTACCAACCGGCTGCCTTTCGTGCCGCCCCCCCCATCATGCGCCTGTTCGGCGGCATCGGGCCGTCCTGACAGGGGCGCAACCGGGGAAGGGCACTAAGCCGCTGTTACGTAACGTTTATCCAAATTGGGTTCGTTTCGTAATTCACCACAACCTTAGGAATATAGGGCTCTTTAATTCGTGACAGTATACTAATTACGGATGAACAATTATGCGAAATTAGAATACTGTCACGAATTAGTACATTCGCTGGCTTTCGTGCCTCCGCGTTCTTGGATATCCTTCGCTGCGCCTGATGCTGATACGGCGCAACGACAAACATGTTTAAATTGCCCCGTTGATAGGATAGTTGGCTGCTCATGAATACTGCCGCCACCCCCATGACGCGCCTGTTCGGCGGCATCGGCGCCGCCCTGAGCCATCCGGTTTACCGCAATTATTGGATCGGTGTTTCTGCCCAGATCGTCGGGCGCTGGATGTTGAAAGTGGCGATCGGATGGCTGACCTGGGAGTTGACCAAATCCACGGTCTGGCTCGGCATTGTCGCCGGCGCCGAAACATTTCCTCTCATTGTACTCTCCCTGATCGGCGGCGCGGTCGCCGACAAGATCGGGTATCTGCGCATCATGTGGGTAAGCCAGTTGCTCCTTGGCGGCTTGGCGGCGCTATTCGCGGTTCTGGTGTTGGCCGATCTGATCACCATCGAAGGCGTTGTCGTGCTGACCGCTGTCATGGGATCGCTGGAGGCCCTGAGCGGTCCGGCGCGGCTTTCCATCGTCAATGCGTTGGTTCCGAAAAAAGATTTGTCGGCGGCCATTGCGCTCGGATCGGCAAGCTTCAATGTTGGCCGGGTTGTTGGTCCAGCCATCGCCGGCGCGCTCATTGTTGTTGTCAATATTGGGACGGTGATGGCCCTCGCGGCGCTGACATTCTTTGTGTTTGTCTTGATTTTGTTGCGCACCCGGATTGAAGAGACCCGGTCCAAATCATCCGGCGCTCTAAATATCGTCAGCGATATGAAAGAGAGCCTGGTCTATGTGTGGAACCATTCTGGTATATTCTTTTTGATGCTTTTGCTGGGCGCGACCGCCTTGTTGATCCGGCCCTATATTGATCTGGCCCCAGGGATATCGGTTACCATGTTTGGCCAAGGGGCGTCCGGCATGGCCATATTGCTGTCGTCTACCGGCGCTGGTGGATTGATTGCGGGATTGTACCTGGCCCAACGCGGTGAAACCCAGGGTCTGACGCGGCTGGTGACGGGCAGCTTTTTGGCCGCCGCGATCTTTCTGTTACTGTTTACCGTTTCAGGACATATATGGCTGGCGGCGGCGGCGTTGTCGCTGGTTGGGTTCTTTATTCTGGTTGGCGGTATCTCCTCACAAACGCTAATCCAGAACGTTGTTGATCCCGGCGTTCGGGCCCGGGTGATGAGCCTTTACATTATCATCTCCTGGGGCGTGCCGGCTGTCGGCGCGCTAATAATGGGCTGGCTGGCGGATTTTGTAGGCCTCCAGATCACCCTCGCGGGCGGCGGCGCTCTGGCGGTGCTCGTCTGGCTCATCATGGCCCGCCAGGGGCCAAAACTAAAAGCCCAATTGGAAGCGGTGAAAGAAACCTAGCCTATTGAAAACAGCCATTTGCGGGGTATCCAGCCAGCCACGCATATCTACAGTGCAAAAATGTTAATTGACCGCTGCCGCCCAACTCTATAGAAACATCGGCGGGCCACGGTCCCCCAACGGGCCGCTGCCTATCTGCAAGGATAGGAGATTTTGCATGAACACCCCCCGAATGCCGGACATGCGTCCGGCAAATCCAAATTTTTCATCTGGTCCCTGCGCCAAGCGTCCCGGTTGGTCGCCTGAAGTTTTGGACAATGCCGTTCTCGGCCGCTCGCACCGCTCCAAATTGGGCAAGGCCCGGTTGCAGGAGGTGCTGGATAAATCGCGCGCTGTCTTAAGCTTGCCGGACGATTACCGCATCGGCATCGTCGCCGCCTCCGATACCGGCGCCGTCGAAATGGCGCTCTGGTCTCTCTTGGGGCCGCGCGGCATTGATGTGCTGGCCTGGGAAAGCTTCGGCTCGGGCTGGGTCTCGGACATCACCAAGCAATTGCAATTGGAGGACGTGCGCGTCCTCGAAGCCGATTACGGCCAGTTGCCTGATTTAGGGCAGGTTGATTTCTCCCGCGACGTGATCTTCACCTGGAACGGCACCACGTCGGGGGTGCGCGTACCGAACGGCGATTGGATCGATGCTGACCGGGAAGGGCTGACCATCTGCGATGCCACCTCGGCGGTGTTCGCCATGGACCTTGCCTGGGATAAAATCGATGTGGCCACCTATTCCTGGCAGAAGGTGATGGGCGGCGAGGCCCAGCACGGGGTCATTATCCTTTCCCCACGCGCCGTAGAGCGGCTGGAAAGCCACGTCCCCGCCTGGCCGATGCCGAAGCTGTTCCGCATGACGTCGGGGGGCAAGCTCAACGAAGGCATCTTCAAGGGATCGACCATCAACACGCCGTCCATGCTGTGCGTTGAAGATGCCCTGGATGGATTGAACTGGGGGATAAATATCGGCGGGCTTAAAAGCCTGATCGGTCGCTCCGAATCCAATCTGGCGGCGCTCGCCCGCTGGGTGGAAAATTCCGGTGCCGTGGATTTCCTGGCTGAAGTTCCCGAAACCCGATCCTGCACGTCGGTGTGCATCAAAATCGTGGCGCCCTGGTTCACCCGATTGTCCGGCGATGATCAGGGGGCCGCGGCCAAGCGCATCGCCGCTTTGCTCGACGCCGAAGGCATTGCCTTCGATATCGACGCTTACCGGGATGCGCCGCCGGGCCTTCGTATCTGGGCCGGAGCCACCATCGAGACCAGTGATTTGGAAGCGTTGAGCCAGTGGATCGACTGGGCGCTGAGCATGACTGAAACCGAATTCGCCGCTTAAGCGGCCCTTAGAATTTACGAGGAGAATTTAAAATGCCAAAGGTGCTGATTTCCGACAGCATGTCGCCCCGCGCCGCCGAAATTTTCGCCGACCGGGGGATCGAAGTGGACGTGATTACCGATATGGACGCGGATGCGTTGGCCGCCAAAATCGGCGAATATGACGGGCTCGCGGTGCGCTCTGCCACCAAAGCCACCGAAACCATTATCGCCGCTGGCGATAATCTGAAAGTCATCGGCCGCGCCGGTATCGGTGTCGATAATATCGACATTCCGGCTGCCAGCGGGCGCGGCATCGTGGTTATGAACACGCCGTTCGGCAATTCCATCACCACCGCCGAGCACGCCATCGCCATGATTTTCTCGCTGGCCCGGTCCATTCCGGAAGCTAGCCAATCGACCCATGCAGGCAAATGGGAAAAATCCCGTTTCATGGGGGTAGAGTTGTACGGCAAGACCCTCGGCATTATCGGCTGCGGCAATATCGGCGCCATCGTTGCCGATAGGGCCTTGGGGCTCAAGATGAAGGTGGCCGCGTATGATCCATTTTTGTCGCCGGAACGAGCTGGCGTTATCGGCGTCGATAAGGTGGAGCTGGACGAGCTGTTCGGGCGCGCCGATTTCATCTCTCTGCATACGCCGATGACCGACGCTACCAAAGGCATCATCGATTCTGCCGCCATCGCAAAAATGAAGGACGGCGTCTATATCATCAATTGTGCGCGCGGCGGCCTGATCGTTGAAGAAGATTTGAAGGTGGCCTTGGATGAAGGCAAGGTGGCCGGCGCCGGCATGGATGTGTTCGTCCAGGAGCCGGCCAAGGAAAATATCCTGTTCGGCGACGAACGCGTGGTGGCAACGCCCCATCTCGGCGCCTCCACCAACGAGGCGCAGGTCAACGTCGCCATTCAGGTGGCCGAGCAGATGTCCGATTATCTGCTTACCGGCGCGGTTACCAATGCCCTCAACATGCCCTCGGTCAGTGCCGAGGATGCGCCCAAATTGATGCCCTATATGAAACTGGCCGAGCAGTTGGGCAGCTTCGCCGGCCAAGTGACGGAAAGCGCGCTCAAAAAAGTGAAGGTGGAATATTGCGGCCAGGCATCGGATTTGAATACCAAGCCATTGACCGCCGTGGTTCTGCAGGGCCTTCTTTCGCCATTGCTGGAATCGGTGAACATGGTATCGGCGCCGGCTATCGCCAAGGAGCGCAATATTGAAATCACCGAAAGCACCTGCGATACCCTGGACGAATTTCAGACCATCGTTCGGCTGACGGTGACCACCGAAAAACAGGTCCGCTCGGTGGCCGGCACCCTGGCCCACGGCAATAAGCCACGGCTGATCGAGATCAAGGATATCGCCATCGACGCCGAGCTGGGCGCCGACATGCTTTATATCACCAACGAGGATAAACCCGGTTTCATAGGCGCGCTGGGCACCGTTTTGGGTGAAGCCGGCGTCAATATCGCCACCTTTAATTTGGGGCGCGGAGAAGGCGGGGGCGATGCTATTGCCCTGATCGAAACCGACGGCCCGGTGAGCGAGGCGCTGGCCGCCAAAGTGCGCGCGCTCCCGCACGTGGTGCGCGCCATGCCGCTGAAGTTTTAACGGGCGTTAGCTGCCCTCGAACTTGTAATATTTGGCAAATTCCAGGAGCGGCGCGTCGGTCATGGTGAACAGCACGCTGTCCTCATCGGCCCGGTGCTCGATCCAGCGCCAGGTGGGGGCGGCGAAAACATCGCCCCGGTTCCAGTGGATTTCCTCGCCCTCGATGATGGAAACACCGCTGCCTTGCATGGGCGCGAACGAAGTGTTGGCGTTGGTGCGGTACATCCGAGTTGTCTGGCCGGCTTCGAGGCGCTGCACATAAACGCCGAGGGTCGGCATGGTGGCGGTATCGAGGCGTACACGCCTTGGAAAATAGCCTTCCGGGTCGTCCTCGGCCTTGTCCAGCATGGTCTGGATATCGGACCAGGAAAAGCGGAACGGTGAGACCTCGGCGACCACTTTGACCGGTTCGTAAACATCCGGATGCGGCTCGAATATGACCAGGTGCAGGGCGCGGGTGAAGGGTGCATCCAATCCGTCCAACCAATAGGCGGGATCATCGCCGTCGTGGATGTGGCTGTGATACATGCCGCCGGGCGTCAGCACCACGTCGCCTGTCTCCATCAACGTCTTTTCGCCTTCCACCACCGAATACATTTTTGTCGCGTCCAAAATCACCCTGAGCGCATGCATGGGATGGCGGTGAGACGGCGCCGTCTCGCCGGGCAGCACCATCTGATAGGCGTGGAACAGGGTCGGGCCGATGCCGGGTTTTCCGCCACCTTCCACCGGATTGACGCACATGAGGATACGCCGGCCGGCATCCTCGGCGCTGATCAGTTTCGCCGCCGCGTCAAGGGCCGGGCGCACATCGGCATATTTCCAATGGGCGTTGGGGTAGGGGGAGGAATAGGTCTTGCCGCCGGGGTCCCGGTCTTCGCTACGCCAGCCGCAGCCGAGGTTATAGGGTGCCACCCGCTCGTAGAAGGTCTCCATATCGCCGATATCGGCGAACGGATTGCTGGTTTGGTCCATCGGTTCACCTGCCCAGAAATTTAGTCCGCGAAGCCAAGCGAGAAACCGCCGTCGATTACCATGTGCGCGCCGGTCATGTAGTCCGAGGCTCCGGATGCCAGGAACAGTGCCAGCCCCTTAATATCATCGGGCTCGCCCATGCGGCGCAAGGGAATGTTTCGCTCGAACACGGCGCGGGCATCTGCATCTTTCAGCCGGCCGCCGGAAATATTGGTGATGAACGGCCCTGGCGCCATTGCGTTGACGGTGATCCCATACCCGGCTAGTTCCAGCGCCGCTTGGCGGACGATCTGCGCGACGCCGGCCTTGGAGACCACATAGGGCGTGCCGACGAACTGCTCCGCTTTAAAAGCCGAAATGGATGACGTGACGATAATTTTGCCGGCGCCCTTGGGTTTCATGATGCGGGCGGCGGTCTGTACCGTATGGAAGGCGCCGGTCAAATTGACTGCCATGACCTGATCCCATTGCGCATCGGGCAGGTCCTCGAAATTGCGGCTTGAATTGCGGGCGCCGTCGCCGGTGAGGAAGCCGGGGCCGCCGCCGATGCCGGCGTTGGCGAAGACCACATCGATGCGGCCATGCTTGGCGGCGACCGCATCAAAGGCATGGGATAGTGCGCCGGTCTCAGTGACATCGGCTTCGATGATGTCCACTTCGGCCCCGCCGGCCGATAAGTCCCGCTCTGCGCCCGCCAGGGCATCCGCGTCGCGGTCGACGAGTGTCACGGATGCGCCGCCGGCGCTTAACACTTCGGCCACGGCCAGACCTATGCCGCTGGCACCGCCGGTGATCACCGTAACCAATCCGCTTACATCGAAGATATCGTTATTACCCATGGCCGGCCCCAATAAATTGAAGCACCAGAATACGCCGCCGGGGCGGGCGATGGCCAGCCGTTATGGCCGGGTTCTATTCGCGAATATAATCGGGCAGATAGCGGGCGATTAGGGGGAAGCTGGCGCTCCGGAATCCCTTCAACATTTCGCGCAAGCGGCCTTTCTCGCCGAGGTAAAGGGCAGGGCGCTGATAGCAGTTGGCGAGCAGGCAAATCTCGATACTCTTGCCTTGCTGATAATCGGAGAATACCCGGCCCAATTCGAGGCCCTGATCGACGATCTGGTTGATGGCGCGCATTTGGTTGACGGTGCCGTTGGTGCCGCGCCCGAAAAGCTCCATCAACAGCTTGCCGTCCTTTTCGCGCACCGGCGGATCATAGTCGTCGGACGGGGCGCAAATCTCGGCCCAGACCTGCTCGCAACGCTGGTTGCTCTGCTTGGCATCCCGGACCGCTTCTTTCCATTCCGCTTCGGCCTCTTCTTCGCTCAAATCGCCTGTGTCTTTTTTTGCGAAACCCAACAGGCCTTTTTTCTTCTTCTTGGGCACCGGTTTGGCCGGGATTTCCTTCACCTCGGTTACGTCCGCCCATAGCGCCTGCCAGAAACTCCAAACCTCGGATTTGCCGACGCGGCCGGTAAAATAGCGCTCCAAAAATTTTGCCCGCTCGTCTGGATCCAGCCCGTCTGCCCGGGTGATGGTGCCCCGGCAGCGATGCAGCAGCCCGTCGATGAAGTATTCACGCAACAAGGCTTCGAATTTGATGTTGAAAGATTCCGACAACAGGAACGGCAGCTTGAACTTGGGGCTGGTTTTTTGCGTAACACCTTTGCGCAGAATGCCGAACTTGGCCCCATATTCGGCGCAGAACAATTTGGTGAACAATGCCTCGGCGCTGACTGGTTCGGGATCGTTGGCGGGCTTTTTAGCTACCTCGCCATTTTCAGACCCGCCATTCATTTCAAGCAGCATATTGGCGTCGTCCGCATCTTCGCCCTTGCGCCCGGCGGCCTCTGCCTTTCTTTCTTCGGCGGATTTGGCCAGCGCATCTTTGGCTTTTTGAATGCGGAATTCCTTGATCTGGCGCAGCATCCCAACGACGCCTTTTTTGATGATTTCCAGCTCGCCGCCGGTGCCGTCGATGATCTGAATTTCGCCGCTGGGAAGGATGCCGTCCAGCTTGGCCGAATAGGAGTTCCGGAATCCGGCGTCGCTGTCGCGGCTGAAAAGGCTTTCCACAATCACCAGCAGGCATTTCTTTAATGCATCGATGGAACGCGCCTGCAGCACCAGCGGAATGAGCCCGTGGTCCGCATGTTCGAACACGTCTTCCCAATCGGTGACGACGGGCGCATCGGCGGCGTCCGGAGCGACCTTTTCGGCGCTGGAATTTGATTGATCAAGCATGGTCTCGGGCGTTCTCCCACGCCAATTGAATTTTCTACCGCACCAGATAATTGTATCGGTCTACCTCATATGGGGATAAAGGTTTTAATTTCTAGGAATATTTGATGCTTCAATTGTGCGTGTGGCCGGTCGGGCTTTCGCACCCTGCACTTGATTTTAAATTTCGGAAGCCGCACACTTTGGCCCATAAGAGTTGGTTAACGACGTGCCCGGCTCGCAAAAACAATTTTTATCGGAACAAGGGAGGTTTTGCCATGTCCGAAATATCCATGACCGTGAACGGTCGCGCCGTTACCGCCAGCGCCGCGTCCGATGTTTTGCTAGCCGATTTTCTCCGCCAGAACCTGGACCTGACAGGCACCCATGTGGGCTGTGATACCAGTCAATGCGGCGCCTGCGTGGTTCAAATGGACGGCGCGTCGGTGAAAAGCTGCACAATTCTGGCGGCGCAGGCCGAGGGCGCCGATATCGTCACCATCGAAGGATTGGCAACGAACGGTGACATGCATCCCATGCAGAAGGCGTTCCACGACAATCATGCCCTGCAATGCGGCTTTTGCACGCCGGGTATGTTGATCAGCGCAATCGATCTGGTGAGCAAAAACCCGGATCCGACCGAAGCCGAGGTGCGCAAAGGGCTGGAGGGCAACCTCTGCCGTTGCACCGGTTATCATAACATCGTCAAGGCCGTGCTAGCGGCCGCCCAAGACATGAGGGGATAAGTCATGAGTGATCAAGGTATCGGCGCTCCCGTTCTGCGCAAGGAAGACAAACGCTTTCTCACCGGCAAGGGTAATTACACCGACGACATTAACCGCCCGAACCAGACCCATGCTTATATTCTGCGCTCGAACGTCGCGCACGCGGAGATCAAGTCTATCGATACCGCCGCCGCCGCCAAGGCCGATGGCGTTGTCGCCATCTATACCGGCGCTGATATCGAAGCGGCTGGCCTCGGCGGTATACCTTGCGGGTTCGCGCCCGATGGCGGCCCTATGAACGAGCCGCCGCGTTCTGTGATCGCACAAGGCAAGGTGCGATTTGTTGGTGACCCGGTGGCCATGATTGTCGCCGAAAGCGTTAAACAGGCGAAAACCGCCGCGCAGATGATTGTTGTTGATTTGAACAGTCTGCCCGCCGTGACGTCTTCGGTTGAAGCGATCAAAGACGGTGCGCCGCAGTTACATACCGAGGCCGAAAAAAATGTCTGCTTTGAATGGGAAATCGGCGACAAGGATGCGACCGAGGCCGCGTTTGCGAATGCTGATCATGTCACAAAGCTCGACCTGATCAACAACCGCAAGCTACCGAACGCCATAGAGCCTAGGGTGGCCATCGGCGAATTTGAGGCGGCGAGCGATAGTTACACGCTCTACACATCATCGCAGCTACCCCACGTGGTGCGCCTTCTCATGGGAGCGTTCGTGCTGCAAATACCCGAACATAAATTGCGGGTTGTTTCCCCCGATGTGGGCGGCGCCTTCGGATCCAAAATTTCTCACTATCCCGAAGAAGCCGCCGTCACCTGGGCTGCGTCGCAAGTCGGCCGGCCAGTGAAATGGACGGCCGAGCGTTCGGAAAGTTTCCTGTCCGATACCCATGGCCGAGACCATGTTACCCATGCCGAGCTGGCGATGGATAAGGACGGCAATTTTCTCGGCCTGCGCGTTCAGACAACCGCCAATCTTGGCGCTTATCTGTCTACGTTCGGTCCCTTGATTCCATCATATCTCTATGGGCCGGTGCTGGCCGGGCAGTACACGACGCCGGCGGTGCATTGCCAGGTTACCGCGGCTTTCACCAATACAGTGCCGGTAGATGCGGAGCGCGGCGCCGGAAGGCCGGAGGCCACCTATTTGCTTGAGCGCATCGTTGATCAGGCGGCGCGCGAATTGGGTTTGGGCGCGGATGAAATCCGCAGAAAGAATCTCATTCCAGCGGATGCGTTTCCCTATCAGACGCCGGTGGTGCTGCAATATGACAGCGGCAACTATGCGGCGGCCCTGGACACTGGGCTGGAATTGTCCGATTTCGCGGGCATTGAAGCACGCCGGGCCGAATCCAAGAAATCCGGTAAGCTGCGCGGTATCGGTTTGTCCACCTATATCGAGGCCTGCGGGTTGGCGCCGTCGAACGTCGCTGGGGCCATTGGTGCCCGCGCCGGGCTTTACGAAGCGGCGGGGGTGCGGATGCATCCGACCGGTTCGGTAACCGTCTTCACCGGCTCAAAAAGTAATGGGCAGGGTCACGAAACCACTTTCGCCCAAATCGTATCCGAGCATCTTGGCGTGCCGATCGAAAACGTCGAAATTGTTAGTGGCGATACCGACAAGGTGCCATTTGGCATGGGCACTTACGGCTCTCGCTCGACCTGCGTCGGCGGATCAGCCATCGTCAAGGCGATCGACAAAATTATCGATAAGGGCAAGAAGATCGCTGCCCATACGTTGGAAGCCTCCGAGGGCGATATCGAGTTTGCCGCTGGCAATTTTACCGTTGCTGGAACCGATAAGGCCATGAGTATCGGAGAAGTTGCGTTTTCGGCCTACGTGCCGCACAACTACCCGCTAGAGACCCTGGAGCCGGGCCTCGACGAAACCGCTTTCTATGATCCGTTGAATTTCACATTTCCTAATGGATGCCATGTCTGCGAGGTGGAGATCGATCCCAATACCGGTGTCGTCGAGATCGTCAACTACACCGCTGTCGATGATGTCGGACGGGTTATCAATCCCATCATTGTCGAGGGGCAAATCCACGGCGGCGTCGCCCATGGCGTTGGACAGGCCCTGTTGGAGAACTGCGTTTACGACGACAACGGGCAGCTTCTGAGCGGCTCGTTCATGGATTACGCCATGCCCCGTGCCGACACTTTTCCGAACATCGCAATTGCGCATCAGGAAACGCTGTGTCCCCATAACCCGTTAGGGGCCAAGGGGTGCGGCGAGGCCGGGGCGATAGCGTCTCCGCCCGCCGTGATCAACGCCGTAATCGATGCCTTGTCAGAATTAGGTGTTACCGACATCACCATGCCCGCGACGCCGCAAACCGTGTGGCGCGCCATCCAGGCCGCGAGCTGAAGGGGGAACGGAAATGTCCGATATTAATTATCTTAAAGCCGCCGATCTGGAAGCCGCCGCCGCCAGCCTGAAATCCGCCTCCGAGGGGGCGTATCTCGCCGGCGGCATGACCCTGTTGCCGGCCATCAAGCTGGGTCTCAACCAGCCGTCTGATCTGGTCGATCTGGGCGGCATCGGTGCGCTTCATACCATCACGGTGGATGGCGAAACGCTAGTCATCGGCGCCATGGTTAACCACTACCAGGTGGCCAATTCCGATGACGTTAACGGCCGCATTCCGGCGCTGGCGGATCTGGCCGAAGGCATCGGTGATCCCCAGGTGCGCAACCGGGGTACCATCGGCGGTTCCATCGCCAATAACGATCCGGCGGCGGATTATCCGGCTGCTTGCCTAGGCCTCGGCGCCACCATCATCACCAACCAACGGGAAATTGCCGCCGATGACTTCTTCACCGGGTTATTGGAAACCGCCCTCGAAGACGGCGAGATTATCACCGCCGTCTCCTTCCCGGTGCCGGAAAAAGCGGGCTATGCAAAGCTACAAAACCCGGCCAGCCGTTTTGCTCTGGTTGGGGTGTTCGTCTCATCGGGCGCCGGCGGCGTGCGGGTTGCGGTTACCGGCGCCGGTGCATCGGGTGTGTTCCGAGCTTCGGACGCGGAAGCGGCGCTGAGCGGTGATTTCTCGGCGAGCGCTATCGCGGGTGCCAGCGTGGCCGAGGGCGGCATGTTGTCCGACATCCACGCGGCGGCAGATTATCGGGCGCATCTGGTGGGCGTCATGGCGGCGCGCGCGGTGGAGGCTTGCGGGTAGAGGCTCGGCGGTTACTGAAATAAACCAGGTTGCCGATTCGCATTTAATTCCTGCATTTAATTTGTATACTGTCACGAATTAAATGGATTGCGTTCAACCCCCGTTTTGTCATTTGTTAATTCGTGACAGTATACTAATTAATTCAATTTTTATAGCCGTAATTAGTAAACTGTCACGAAATAATGGTGAATCATCGGCGCCGGCGCATCGGGCCTAGGCGGTGCCCCAGACCTCTTCGGCGATTGCGACCACCAGTTCCAGCTTGGCTCTGGTGTCGTCCATATCGACCACCTGGCCATCGCCGCCGCCGGACGAAAATCCGCATTGGGGGCTGAGCGCCAATTGATCCAGGGGCGCATATTTTGCGGCGGCATTGATGCGCGCCGTAATTTCGGATTTATTCTCTAGCGCCGGCGTCTTGGCGCTGATCAGGCCGAGGGTCGCCAGCTTGCCCTTGGGCAGATGCTGGAGTGGCGCAAAATCACCGGCCCGCTCGGTGTCGTATTCCAGAAAAAACGTATCCACGTTTAGCTGATTGAACAGCTTCTCGGCGATCGGCTCATAGCCGCCTTCGCCCATCCACATGCCCTTTAAATTGCCTCGGCACATATGCAGGCCGATGGTCATATTGTCCGGGCGGTCCCGCAAGGCATCGTTGATGACGCCGATATAGGCGTCGGTCAGCTCGTCCGCATCTTCGCCCCGGCCGGCAATGGCGGCGCGGGCGTCGGTGTCGCAATTGCAGGGCAGCGCGGTATCATCGAGCTGCACATAGGTGCAGCCGGCCGCCGCCAGATCGGCAATCTCGTCCCGATAAATGGCGGCCAGGTCGGCAAAATAGGCGTCTCGGTCTGGATAGGCGCCCTTGTCGAAACTGTCATCGCCAAGAAAGAAATGCAGCACCGGCGGCGACGCCATCGTCACCTTGGGCAAACCTTTAAGGCTCATGGAGCGCAGATACGTATAATCATCGGCGACGATAGTCCCCCGGCGTTTTAGTTTGGTTTCGGCATAAGGCGACGGCGGCGTGAATACCGTTCCGTCGGCGTTCTTGAAGGTAAGCGTGCCGGCATCGCGCACGCCCATCCCCTCCAATGCGCTGATGACGCCGCCGGACCAGACGGCGCGCCGAAACTCGCCATCGGTAATCGAAGCCAAGCCGATATCCTCCTGGAAGGCGGCAATCTCGGCAATGCATTGATCCTGGATCTCGCGGAAGCCATCCGCATCCATGGCGCCGGCGCGACGCTTGCGCGCCGCTTCGATCAGCCTGGCCGGGCGCACGAAACTGCCCACGTGATCGGCCCGGAATATATGTTTGCTGCTTATCTTTACCATGCTCTAACCTTATCGGTGATGAGCGGGCGTGCAAGCATGGAATTCGCCGCTGCGC
Organism: Rhodospirillaceae bacterium; assembly: GCA_018674495.1. Classification (GTDB taxonomy): domain Bacteria; phylum Pseudomonadota; class Alphaproteobacteria; order Rhodospirillales; family UBA2165. The sequence goes on from JABHAA010000158.1 coordinate 54,127, forward strand.
CAGATGGAGATAAAGGTCATGTGGGAAACCCCAGAAACGCCATTTCCGGCGCAGAGCGCCGATGACATAGAGCGCCTGCAAAGCCGGCAGAAAAAACTGGCGGTAGAGCGCGCCAAGGCATCGGCGTTCTATGCCGGCAAGCTGGACCATATCAATATGGACCGGCTGGATGAGCCCGATGAATGGCGTAAAATCCCGATCCTCACCAAAGAGCAATTGCGCGGCCTGGCGCCGGATCGATTTTTCGATGATTTCTGCATCGGTAATCGGGCCGATGTGGTCGAATATTGGCGCTCCGGCGGCGCCACCGGGCGGCCATTATTTTATCCGCGCTCCCGCGAAGACATGCGCTTCGGACTGGAAGCGTTCCGCCGTCTCTGGCTGGCGGCCGGCGTTGGCGCACATGATCTGGCCCACGTTGCCTTTCCGCTCGGCATTCATCCGGTAGGCAGCCTCTATGCGCGCACCGCCGAAGAACTCGGCATCGGCACGGTCTGGTGCGGCGCCGGCAATTCAACACCGTCGGAGCTACAGGTGGAATTGATCGAGACTTTGAAGCCTACCGTGTTCGCCGGCATGGCAAGTTACGGTCTGCAATTGGCGCAGGTGGCGGAGCGGATGGGCGTCGATCTGGCGGCCAGCTCGGTTACCAAGTTTCTGACCGCCGCCGAGCCGGTCTCGCCCGGCAAGCGGGCGCGTATCGAAAGCATGTGGGGGGCGGAGCTGTACGATCAATTCGGCTGCACCGAAGGCTCCGCCCTGGCCTCTGAGATCAGCGATCATGACGGCATGGTCTTTTGGACTGATTTGTATCATTTCGAGGTTCTGGACGAGGCAACCGAAGCGCCGGTTGCCGAGGGCGAAAACGGAATTTTGGTCATTACCCCGCTTTGGAACAACACCATTACGCCGTTCCTGCGCTGGAACATGGGCGACTATGTGCGCTGGCAGCGGGCCGAACCGGTGGTGGGCGATGCCTTGTCGATCTATCCCAAAGTCTATCACGGCGCGCGCACTTCGGGCTTTTTCAAGGTGCGCGGCATCAATATCAACCATGCGGATTTTGACGATTTCATGCTGCGCCAGTTGGATGTGGCCGACTACAAGGTCGAGATTGCCGAGACCGATACCCTCGACGCTATCCGCGTATTTATCGAGCTGGGGGAGGGGCCGGACAGTGCCCAAGTGGCGGTGCGCGTGGCGGGCGCTATCAAGGCCAAATTTGAGGTCAGCCCGGACATGGAAATTCTAGCGCCGGGGAGCCTGGAAGCCGAGTTCACCGGCCAGGTAAAACAGAACCGCTTCATCGACAAGCGCGGATAATTTTTCCGAACTTCGATTTCGCGTATTATTCTCCATTTCAGCTTGGTTTTCGGCGCATAAATTCCCAATTCACTGATAGTCGAGGGAAGCCAAAGCCGAACGAATGAATAAACGCGTCATATGGTACTGGGCCACCGCGCTTGCCCTGCTGGCCGCATCGTTGATTCTTGCGGGCACGGAATGGCAGGGGAACGCCCAACTGCACACGGTCATGGAAACCGTGGTGGCCACGCTTGCCCTGTTTATCGCTGTTCTGGCGCTGGCTCGTTATCACACAAAACGGGAATGCTTATACTTGCTGATCGGCATGGGTTTTGCCGGCACCGGTCTGTTGGATGTTTACCATGCGGTGGTAACATCTGAATTTTTTGTCCATTACATGCCGTCTGCTCCGGCGTTGCTCATTCCGTGGAGTTGGACGGCGGGACGTGTTCTTTTGTCTTCGATGATGGTCATAGGACTGCTTGTGAGCATCCGGGAAGGCCGCTCCGACGGCGCTCCCCCAATGAAGCCGGGCCAAGTCTATATTTTAACAGGTGCGTATACCGCCGCCTGTTTTTTGTTTTTCGCATTGGTGCCGATGCCGCGCGCCTATTATTTGGAATTTTTCCTCCCTAGGCCTGAAGAATTATTGTCAGCATTGCTTTTCTTTGCAGCCTTTGTCGGATTCGTAAAACGGCAGAATTGGCGCACCGGAGATTTCCAGCACTGGCTGATCCTGTCCTTAATCGTTGGCTTCTTTGCGCAGGCCGGCTTCATGGCCCATTCAATTCAGCTTTTCGACTTTAATTTCGATGTCGCCCATGTGTTGAAATTTATCAGCTACGGCTGCGTGCTGGCTGGGCTGATATCCAGCGGATATGCCATTTTTGTCGCCGAAGTCGCCAACAATGAGCGCTATACCCAGGTTGTCGCCAATACCGCCGAAGGTATTGTGACCATAGACGAGCAGGGTAGTATCGAAAGTATCAACCCGGTTGCTTGCAGAATATTCGGTTACGGCGCTTCGGAAATGCTTGGTAAGAATGTTTCCGTATTGATGGCGCAGGATTTGCGCGATCAGCATCACCAATATACCGAACAGTCTGATCTGAGCGCCCCCCGCGTCATCGATCAGGCGCGCGACCTAGAAGGGCTTAAAAAAGACGGATCTTTGTTCCCCATGGAACTGACCGTTTCGCCCATGACCGTCAATGGCGAAAAGAAATTCGTCGGAATATTGCGCGATATCTCTGAGCGCAAAAATTCCGAACATGAATTGTTGGAGCAGAAAATCTGGACCGAATTTGCCCTTGGAACCGCGAAGATCGGTACTTGGCAATGGAATGTTCAGGATGACACCCATTACTGGGATGATCATTTAAAAGAAATGTTCGGAGTGAGGCCCAAGGAATACAAAGGCTTCATGGCGGATGATTTTGCCCGCATCATACATCCGGATGATTTGGACCAAGTTAAGGCAGCCATGGCCGCCGCTCTGGATGGTGTCCAGGAATACAACAACGATTTCCGGGTGGTTTGGCCCGACGGCAGCTCCCATTGGATGAACTCGCGCGGCGAAATGAAGCGCGATGCGGATGGACGGCCGCTTCTGATAACGGGATCCTGCATCGCGATCGATGATCGGAAAATTGCCGAGCAGGCCCGGTCGGAAAGCGAATACCGCTTCCGAAGGTCGTTCGAAGATGCCGCAATCGGCATGACGGAAATTTCCCTGGATGGCGATTTTATCCGGGTCAATCGGTCTTTATGTGACTTTCTTGGCTATGAAGGGGACCAGCTCCTTGGCATGAACGTTGGAGTAGTTACCTATCCTGAAGATGCCTTGGAGACGGGGGCCGTGCGCAAAAGGGCATTGGCCGGAGATAAAAGTGTTCCGGCGCAGGAAAAACGATATATCCGTAAAGATGGCCAAGTAGTCTGGGGGCGGGTGAGCCGTTCTCTGATCAAAGACGAAACCGGAAAGCCATTGTATTTTGTAGGCCAAATTCAGGACATTACCAGAGAGAAGCATGCCGAAGCCGATCGCCGTCTGGGCGAACAGAGATTTCAAGATTTCGCCAATTCGGCGGGCGACCGGTTTTGGGAAATGGATCAGGAATTCCGCTACACCTACATAACCGATACCCCGTCAAGCGAAGCCAGGATGCCATCCGATGATATGATCGGCCTAGCCCGATGGGAATTTTCCGGTATCGACGCAAACACTCAAATTTGGCGGGATCATCGGGCCCTGTTGGCGGCAAACAAGCCTTTCCGGAATTTCGATTACGCTCGCGTCATGCCGAGCGGCAACGAAACCTGGATACGAACCAATGGTGTCCCGATTTTTGGCGATAAAGGGAAATTTCTGGGCTATCGGGGAACCAACGCAGACATAACCGACATCAAGGAAGCCGAAACCGCACAGCAAATATTTACCGATACCATCGAAGCCATCTCCGAAAGCGTTTATCTCTATGATCAAAACGACCGCTACGTGACTGGCAATTCCAACGTCGAAAAGGAATTTTCCGCGTTTAAGGATCTGCTTGTCCCCGGCACATCGGCGGATGCGATTGTCGAGGCGATCTGGGAACACCTGCTGCATGATGATGCCAAGACCGATCACCAAGCCTATATGACGGCGATATTAGATTTCCACGATACGCCGCGCTCGACGGTCGTTCAGCATCAGAAAGACGGCCGCTGGATCGAGATTATTCGCTACCGGACTGCTGACCAGGGCACGCTGATCATCCGCACCGATATTTCGGAGCGCGTAAAACAGGAAGGCGAGTTGCGATTGGCCCAGGCCCATGCGGAGGCCGCCAATAGGGCCAAGTCGGAATTCCTGGCCTCAATGAGCCACGAGCTGCGCACGCCGCTGAACGCCATCTTGGGGTTCAGCCAGTTGCTGGAGCACGATCCCAACGAGCCGATTTCCGAGGTTCAGTTGGGCTATACGCGTCATGTGATCAAGGGCGGTGAGCATCTGCTCGAATTGATCGATCAGGTTCTTGAATTGTCCAAGATCGAGGCCGGCCAGATCGATTTGACGATCGAGAATATCGAAGTGCACCAGGTGGTCGAAGAAGGCCTAGAAATGGTGCTGGCACGCGCCGAAAACGCCGGTGTAACCATTGAAAACCGTATGGCCGATGCGGATCTACCGCTGGTCAGCACCGACCGGCTCCGCCTCCTGCAGGCGTTGCTCAATCTGATGTCGAACGCGGTGAAATATAATCGGGATGGTGGCTCCGTGACCGTCCGCTCCGAGATTGCCGATCCCGAATTTTTGCGCGTGACCGTTACCGGTCACGGCATCCCGGCAGAGAAACAAGGTGGCCTGTTCGAGCCGTTCAACCGCCTTGGCCGCGAGGCCGGCGATATCGAAGGTACCGGAATCGGCCTGACAATCACCAGCCAAATCGTCGAGTTGTTGGGTGGCCGCATCGGATTTGAAAGCCAAGAGGGCGTTGGCTCCTCATTCTGGATCGATATACCGATCGCTGAAGATCAGGCATCCGTCCTCGGCGCGGCGGAAGAGCCAAGCCCGGCTTTGGTAGGAACCGGCGTTGGAAAAACCTCCGGCACGATCCTTTATGTGGAAGACAATCAGGCCAATCTGGAATTGATGAAAACCATAATCGAGCGTATTCCGGATGTTGAAATGATCGCCGCCGGCGACGCTGAAAACGCTATCGGCATAGCACGGGACCAGGTTCCCGATCTAATCCTCATGGATATCAATCTTCCTGGCATGAATGGCATCGAGGCGCTGCATGCCTTGCGCGCCGATCAAAAAACCAAAAGAATTCCGGTTCTGGCGTTGACTGCAGCCGCCATGCCCGGCGAGATCGAAAAGGGCAAAAACGCCGGCTTCGAAGAATATCTCACCAAACCCATCGATGTGACCCATGTCTTGGCGACCATCTCGGCCTATTTAGACGCTTAAAAACTTGGCGGCAGACGAAATGTTTTGAATGTCGAGGGCCTGCCGCTTATCGTAGCGGCAACCCTGTGCGGCCCGATGATTAGAGGCCGAGGAACATTTCATGTTTGGCTTGAACCGCAAAAATCGCCCCATTGAGCTTGGCCCCTATCCCTTGGGGAGATTGCAAAGGGATGCCGCCGCCGCCAATGCCGAGGCCAACCTTGCGCCCGAAGATGCCCCCTTGAGCTTTTCCGATGCAGCCGCACCCCTGGTCAAGGCGGCGCTGACCCATCTGGATGCCTACCAAACCCTGCAGAGCCCGGAGCCGTTCGCCAAATTAGCGCCGGTGCCCGATGATCTGGGACCCCGCACCCGCGACATCAAGGGCGCTGGCTATTTCCTTGATGCCTCGCAAATCGCCGTTTGCGAAATCCCGGATAACGCCTGGCTGAATGGCAATGCCGGGGCGGGAAGGCACGCCGTGGTGGTGCTGGCGGAATATTCCGGTGCCATTGATGACGGCAATCGGGCAAAAGACTGGCTCGCCGGCAACGCCCATCTGATGGCAACCTTGCGCGCCGCCGAGATCGCCGTCGATCTGGCCGGCCAGATCGCCGCTATGGGCTTCAATGCCCGCGCCCATTGGACCGGGGCCACGGAAATCGGCCTGGATAAACTTGCCGTGCTCGCCGGGTTGGCTTTGCGGGATGGCGAGCGTCTCATCAATCCCTATTTGGATGACCGCTTCGCGCTGGCCGTCGTCACCACCGATTATGCGCTGGCCACCGATTTGCCGTTGCACGCTTCGGCAAGGAACGGGCGTGATCTGCATTATTTTTTTGGGGGCTCGGGCGCGGTCTCGGGCGCTGAGCGATGGCGCCGGGCGCGGCGGCCGTCCCATCTCGGCCCCTATCCGGTTGAGACGGTTAAGCGCACCCAGAAAATCACTACCCAAATATTCGAAGATGAAGTGCCGCGCGTACCCAGCCGCGCCAACATGTATGTGCGCACAGCCCTTGGTGATCTGTCGAAAAAGGCCGCCCGTGAAGCCGCCCGCTGGTCGCAAAAGCATCCCGTTGCCCAAGGCTTGGTGCGCCCCATGTGGGCGCTGAAACCGTTGCAGGACGGACAGGCATCGTCCCAGAAGGCTGCGAACAGCAGCGCCGGCGAAGACAATGCCAAAGCCTTGAAAGCCCTGGCACACGCCATGGGATCCTCGATCACCGGCATTTGTGCGATCCCGGATTATTGCTGGTACTCCCACGACAAGCACGGCAAGGAGATCGAGCCGTATCACAAATACGCCCTGGTGGTGCTCATCGATCAGGGCTTCGAGACGTTTCTGGGCGCCAGCGGCAACGACTGGATATCGGGCTCCCAATCCATGCGCGCGTACCTTAAAGGCGCCGAGGTAACCGGCGTCATGGCCGAAATGATCCGCCAGATGGGCTACCCTGCGCGCGCCCATTCCAGCCTCGACAGCCACGTTCTGCATGTGCCGCTGGTTTTGAACGCCGGCCTAGGCGAGCAGAGCCGCATTGGCGAAAGCGCTATCAACCCGTTCCTCGGCATGCGCTTCAAGACCGCCGTCTTAACCACCGACATGCCCTTGGCCACCGACTTACCGATAGATTTCGGGGTGCAGAAGTTCTGTTCCAAATGCCTCAAATGCGCCCGCGAATGCCCCAGCCAGGCGATCCCCTATGGCGGCAAGGTGATCTTCAACGGCTACGAGACCTGGAAGCCCGACAGTGAGCGCTGCACTATGTACCGGTCCACCAACATCAAGGGCTCGGCCTGCGGGCGCTGCGTCAAAGTCTGCCCGTTAAGCAAGGACGTGACCTGGGACGGGCCTTTGCTGCACCGGCTGGGAAGCTGGCTCGGCATCCATGCCCTATGGGCGAAGCCCATACTCGCCCCCATCGCCATCTGGCTGGACGATGTGCTTGGCGGCGGTAATCCGGTGGACACCAAGAAATGGTGGCTGGATTTGGAAGTGATGGGCGAGCGCTCGTTCCGGTATGATCCGAAAAATTATACGGTCGCCGCCAAGGCCGCTAACCGGCCGATGATCGATCCTAATAAGCGAGTCAACAAGGACCAGCCTATCGCCCATTTTCCGGCTTCGACATTGCCGCCGCCGGACGCCATGACGCCGCATCCCACCGACCGCAAGTTGGGGTTGGAATTGGCCGCCAACGCCGAAACCGTGGACGAGGCGTTGGCGCGGCGCGCCGCCGGCGGGCAAATCCCGGCCAGCTATATCCCCAGCTATAAGACGCGGGAGCCATCTTGAGGCCGGGCAGTGATGCTCCGGATAAAGCCGGCGGGCCTGCATTCTGGAAAATCGCCGGTGCCGGCGCCGCCTTCCAAGCGGGCTCCTCGGCCATCGATTCTTCCACCGTGGTTGCCGGGCTGGTCAACCATCTGACTGGTAATGTCTATGCGGTCGGCGCGGCGACAGCGATCTTGCGTTTGGGCTGGCTGGCACCACAAATCATCGTCTCCTACTTCGCCCAGGCCGCAAAGCGGCGCATGCCCTATTACGCCGTCGGCGCCTTTGGCCGCGCCGCCTGCATCGCCTTGATCGCGATTTTGCTGGCGCTGGCGCCGGACCCGGCAGGGCCTTGGGTGGGCGGCGCTTTCTTAGGCCTCTGGACCCTTTACGCTTTCGTCAGCGGCATCGTCGCCGTGCCTTACAACGATATCTTAGGGCGCGTTATTCCTTCGGGGGTGCGCAGCCGCATGCTGGCTTGGCGTTTCTTCGGCGGCGGCGTTTTGGCTCTCGGCGCGGCGGCCCTGGCGCACCGGTTATTGGCGACACAGGCCACGCTCACCGCCTTCGCCTGGATATTCGCGGTAGCCTCCTTGGCAATGTTCATCTCTTCGCTCACCTTTGTATCCGTTGGCGAGCCGGCGGCACCCGAACCTAAGGCCGCCGAGGCAAAAGAGAATTTCGGCCAGTTTCTGAAAGACGGCATTGCCGTTTTGCGCTCCGACAAACGGTTCCGTCTGTTCCTCTATACCCACTGGCTGAGCGGTGCGACGCTTCTTGCGCTGCCTTTCTATATCGTTGCTGCCAATAGAAGTGGCCTGGCGATCACCGATTTGGGTATTCTTCTGGGCGCGCAGACGGCAGGTAGCCTCGCCTCCAACCCGGTATGGGGGCGCCTGGGCGATGCCCACGGCAAGTTGACCCTTTTGCGCGGCGTCGGCTGGCTGCGCATGATCCCGCCGGCCCTGGCCGCCGCTATCCTGGCCCTGGATTTGCCGCCAGATGTCTTGCTCCCAGCCTTCGCTGTCCTGTTCTTTTTCACCGGCGCCCTGATCAATGGCATGGCCATTGGCTTTTTGGGCTATCTCCTGGAAATGTCCCCCAACGACCGGCGCCCGGCCTATTCCGGCTATTTCAACGCACTGGCATCGCCGGCGGCGCTGTTGCCCTTGGCCGGTGCCGTGATCGCCGATTTGGCGTCGCTGACGGCGGTGTTCGCCGTCGCCATCGCCACCGCCGTTTTGCAGCAGTTCCTCTATGCCCGATTGGCCCATTGGGAAGACGCTTAATCTGGTCGCCCGGCGACGACGATCATCCCCTTGATGCGTCCATCGGCAATGGAGCGCTGGGTATTGGCCCCCCGTTCCGGCATGTCCTCGCCCATCACCGAAAACCGGCCCAAATCAACCGTTGGGCGCTTTGCGCTGCCGAAGGAATCGGCTTCATTGGCGTTTTCAAGAACCTGGAAGCCGGTATCTTGTAACCAGCCCAGAATACGATCTTCGGTTTCGAGGAAACTGTAATGAGGCTCGCGCGCCCAAGGTAGCGGGTAATAGGGCGCGCCGGTGCCGGTTCCGGCTGCATGGCTGAAGGCATAGCGCCCGCCGGGGCGAAGCACGCGAAAGACCTCACCGAACAGGCGCGGCTTGTCCTCGATGTTCATGGTGACGTTTTGGCACCAGACGAGATCGAAACTTTGATCGTCAAAGGGCAGCTCTGTGATATCACCCTGGCGGTAATTGATTTGGGTCTCAAGCCCGCACATCTCGGTCAGCGCCTTGGCGGCGTCCACATAGTCCTGGGTCAAATCCATGGCCTCGACCCGGCAGCCGAAATTTTGCGCCAGGAACCGGGACGAGCCGCCGATGCCGCAGCCGGCGTCCAGAACCCTTGCGCCGTCGGGAATGGCCGCCAGTTCGGCTTGCCGCTTGGTGGTGTTGAGCCCGCCGCCATGCAGTTGATCGGCCGGGTAAAATGTCTCCGCATTCGGGTTGGCGAGGTCCTGCCCGGCGCCTTCAAGGGCGCGCAAAATTTGCCCGGTTAGATCGTCGGAGCCGTAATGGGATTGCACCGAAGATACCGTGTCTGCCATTGTTCGTTCCCATTGGTTTCGATTTTTATGATGCCA